>CAYYCE010000525.1:0-2899 GCA_964469635.1 uncultured Kineosporiaceae bacterium | reverse complement strand
ACCTGCCGGTCCCGTCCCGGCCGGGCCTCGGCGCCGACGTCGACGGCGGCGCGCTGCAACGGTACGCCGTGACCCGGAGCCTGGGGTGGGCGCCGGACGCGTCGAGTTCGGCCCCGGGGCGATCGCGGTGCTGCCCGAGGCGGTCGGTTCGCTGGGGCGACGGCGGGCCCTGGTGGTGACCGACCCCGGTCTGCGGGCCGCGGGGCTGCTCGATCGGGTCGTCGGGTTGTTGCAGCAGGGGGGCGTGACCACCGAGGTCGTCGACGACATCCGTGCCAACCCCCGCACCGAGGACCTGGACGCGGTGGCCGACCGGGTGCGCGCCTTCGCCGCCCCGGCGCACGGTTCGTCGGCGGTGGTCGTGGCGCTCGGGGGCGGGTCGGCGCTGGACGCCGCCAAGGCCGTCGCCCTGATGGCCGTCAATCCCGGGCGGGCCGCCGACTTCGACCACCGCCGCCCCCCCGCCGTCGCCGGGCTGCCGATCGCCGCGATCCCGACCACGGCCGGGACCGGGGCCGAGACCAACGGGTTCGGGGTGGTGGAGGACACGGCGCCCGACGGCACCTGTTGCAAGGTCTATCTGGGACACGACTCGGTCCGCCCCCGGGTCGTCGTCCTGGACCCCGAGCTCACCCTGGGCCTGCCGCCGGCAATCACCGCTGCCACGGGGATCGACGCCCTCGTCCACGGCCTGGAGTCCCTCGCCTCGCGGGGTGCCACCCCGGCCTCCGCCGGGTACGCCCGGCAGGTGGTCGCGATGGTGCACCGGTGGCTGCCGATCGCGGTCGCCGACGGCGGCGATCTCGAGGCGCGCGGGCAGATGCTGACCGCCGCTCATCTGGCCGGCCGGGCGCTGAGCCTGTCCGGACTGGGGCTGGTGCACGGCATCGGCCACTCCCTGACCAACCATCTCGGCACCGTGCACGGGGTTGCCCTGGCCGCCGTCCTGCCGGAGGTCATGAGCTTCTGCGCCGACGGCGGCGCGCCCGGCACCCGCGGTGCCTACGCGATCGCCGCCGAGGCCATGGGCAGCTCGGACGCGATCGCCGCGGCCGGTGACCTCGCGGCGTCCGTCGGCGTCCGCAGGCCGTTGTCGCAGCTGGGCCTGACGGCGCAGGCCGTGCCCGACGTGGCGCGGGGTGCGGTGGCGGATGTGGTGAGTCTGAGCAGTCCCCGGACGGCGAGCCCAGCCGAGGTCGAGGAGTTGCTGGCCTCGGCCCTGTGAGAGGAGAAGGCATGTTCCGTAATCTGATGCCGCGCTACGAGATCCTCTCGGCCGCGGACCTGGAGACCATCGAACGGGGCTGGCGGCGGATCGTCCACGAGATCGGGATCCAGTTCGACCACCCCGAGGCGCTGCGGCTGTTCGCCGAGGCCGGCCAGCGGATCGAGGGCGACGTCGTCCACCTGGATCCCGACTTCGTGCTGGCCCGGATCGCCTCGAGCCCCGGCGAGTTCGTCCTGCGGGCCCGCAACCCCGAGCACTCGGTGATCCTCGGCGGCGACCACATGGCGTTCACCCCGGTCTCGGGCCCGCCGTTCGTCAGGATCGGCGACGAGCGACGGGACGGCACCCTGGCCGACTACGAGCTGTTCGCGAAGCTGACCCAGCAGTTCGAGCAGCTGGACATTCCGACGATGCCGATGATCGAGGCGAACGACCGGCCGCTGGACTCCCGCCATCTCGACATGCTCTACGCCGCCTTCACCCTGACCGACAAGCCGGTGTTCACCTCGGCCCTGTCGACCGCCAACGCCTGGGACAGCGTGCGCATGGCGGAGATCGTCTACGGCCACGCCCCGATCGCCGAACCCCCGGACGCCGACGGCCGCCCGGCCTGCTCGATCATGTCCATCGTCAACGTCAACTCGCCGCTGCGCTACGACAGCCGCATGCTCGAGGCGCTGCTGGTCTACGCCGAGACCGGCCAGGCCGTGGTGGTGACCCCGTTCCTGCTCATGGGGGCCATGGCGCCGGTGAGCGTCGTGGCCGCGTTGGCCCAGCAGACCGCCGAGGCGCTGGCCGGCATCACCTTGATGCAGCTCGTGCGTCCCGGGACGCCGGCGGTGATGGGCTCGTTCCTGTCCACCATCGACATGCAGTCGGGTTCGCCGGCCTTCGGCGGGCCCGAGTCCGCCAAGGGGCTGTACGCCTCGGGGCAGATCGCCCGGCGCTACGGCCTGCCGTGGCGGGCCGGCGGCGGCAGCCTCACCTCGTCCCAGACCGTCGACGCCCAGGCGGCCGCGGAGTCGTTCAACACGCTCCAGGCGGCCTTCCTGGCGGGGGCCAACCTCGTCGTCCAGGCGGCCGGCTGGCTCGAGTCGGGGTTGGTGAGCTGTCCGGAGAAGCTGGTCGCGGACGTGGAGAACCTGCGGGTGCTGCGCGAGCAGTTCACCCCTGTGGTGGTCGACGAGGAGGCGTTGGCCTTCGGGGCCCACGACGAGGTCCGCCACGGAGGCCACTTCCTGGGCGCCGAGCACACCATGACCCGGTTCCGGACCTGCTTCTACCGGCCGTTGCTGTCCTCGACCGAGAACTACGAGCGGTGGGTCGCCCGGGGGTCGCGGGATGCCGCGACGCGGGCCGGCGAGATCTGGCGATCGATGATCGAGGCCTACCACCGGCCGCCCATGGGCGAGGCGGTGCAGGCCGAACTGCTCGCCTTCGTCGACCGGCGCCGCAGCGAGCTCGGCGACTGACGGCCCCCGAGGGGCGGGCTCACCAGCCGAGGTGGCCGGCCTCCTCCGCGGTGCTGGGCTCCCCGGCCGCGGCGGCGAACGTCTCCAGCGCCTCGACGAGCTGGCGGCGTCGGCCGACGGGCATGGCCCGGACGATCTCGTCGATCGCGCCGCGGCGGCGCCGGGTGACCTGGTGGACCAGCCGGCCGCCGGCCGGTGT
>CAYYCE010000524.1:0-2902 GCA_964469635.1 uncultured Kineosporiaceae bacterium | reverse complement strand
CACGGAGGTCCCGCCCGAGCTCATCGCCGCCGTCGAGCCGAACCTGTCCGAGCATCCCGCGCGGGGGCCGGAGGAGACCGTCCCGGAACCACTCGACCCGGAACCATTCGACCCGGAACCATTCGCACCGGAACCATTCGCACCGGCACGGGCGGCCGCGGCCGAGCCGCCCGCCGAGGCCCCGCCGCTGCCGGTGACCGAGCCCGTCGTGCTCCCGGTCGCCGAGGCCATGGCCGAACGCGCCTCCCGGAACGAGTGGGATCAGGAGCCGATCACCACGCGTCCGTCGATGGCCGCACTGGTCGCCGAGCTCACCGAACGTGCAGGGGACCTCTACGGCGTCGCGGACACGGCGCAGGCGCTGGCGGACGAGATCGTGGAACGGGCCGAGGCCGACGCGGCCGCCGTCCTGGTCCCCGACGGCGGGGTGTGGCGGGTCAGTGGCGGGGTCGGGCTGCGCCCGCTGGAGCGGCGCCTGGTCCTGGACTCCGCTCACTGGCTGGTCTCGGAGATCGCCGTCGGCGGCCGGGCCCTGCTCGTGGAGGACACCGACACCGTCCGGCCGCGGCTGGCAGGGGCTCCGCTGGCGGCGTGGCGGCACCTGCTCGCCGTCCCGGTGCCCGAGGTGGGCGCCGCCGTGGTACTGGCTCGGGGCAACGAGTCGGCGCAGTTCGATCGCAAGGACCTCGACGCGGTCGTGGAACCCGTCCAGGAGGGGTCAGCGCTGCTCCAGCGCGCGATCCGGACACGCCATCTGGCCCGCCTCCTCTCACCACTACGCGAAGTTGACCTGTCGCACTGAGTAAGAGTTTTCCCCATTCGGTGGGGGAACCTGTGGCAGATTACCCACGTGCGGGCGTCAGAGTGGCCTCGAGGCCGGGACTTCTGGGCGCTGCTCGCGCGAGGTGTGGCCATCCTGTTCAGTGCCGGGTTGACCGCGATCCACGGTGAGCCGTGGCCGGCGGCGGTCATCGCGACCCTGCTGGCCCTGGTCGCCGTCATCGGAACCCTGCCCGCACCGGGTCAGCAGCGCGACTGGTGGCGGCCGGTGGCCGAGAGCCTGGGCGCGGCCGTCCTGATCGGGGCGCTCGCGCCGTCCGGTGCGGGCTTCGTCCCCTACCTGCTGATCCCGCTCGTCCAGGCGGGACTGGACGGCGGCCTTCGCGTGGCGGGGGCGGCCGTCGCCGTCAGCTCCGCCGTCCTGTTGACCACTTCCGGGCTCGAACCCACCCTGGACTCCGCCCATGGCGCACTCACCGACCCCCGGGCCTGGCTGCCGCTGCTCGTCGCCGCCGCAGCGGTGTCGAGCTGGGCCCGCCGGGTACTCCAGGTCGAGCGCGCCGTCGTGGAGCCCGCCTACGCCGACGCTCACCGGCTGCTGTCCGAACTCAACCTGGTCGCACGTCATCTCAGCCTCGGGCTCGACCCCCATACCCTGGCCGCCGCCTTGGTCGAGGAGTTGCAGACCCTGGCCTCGGGAGCCCGCGCCACCGTGATGATCCGGTCGGCCGCGGGCCGCTTCGTGCCGGTGGTGGGGGATCCGCCGAACCCTCTCACCGAGTCGGTCGTGCTCGACGCCTGGGTCGCCGCCGATCTGGTGCGCCGAGGTCGCAGCGGCGTGACCGTCCTGGCCCTGCCTGTGCTGATGGGCGCGCGGGTGGTCGCCGTGGTGGTCCTGGCGGACACCACCGGCGCGCAGTCGCTGGGAGACGAGTCGGTGGCCGCCTGCCGGGCGGCGATCGCCCGGGCGGGACCTCGACTCGCCTCGGCCCTGCTGTTCGAGGACGTCCGGCGGCTGGCCACCGTGGACGAGCGCCACCGCCTGGCCCGCGAGATCCACGACGGCATCGCCCAGGACATGGCCTCCGTGGGCTACCAGATCGACGACATCGCCAGCGACGCCACGACCGAGGTGGCCAGTCGGCTGCACGCCCTGCGCGAACACCTCACCACCCTGGTCTCGGAGCTGCGGTTGAGCATCTTCGACCTGCGGGCCGGGGTGGACGAGACCACCGGCCTGGCTCGCACCCTCGGCGACTACGTGCAGCGGGTGGCCTCCCAGTCGGGGCTCGCCGTCCATCTGTCGACGGAGGAGTCCGCCCACCGGTTGCCGCTGGCCACCGAGGTCGAGTTGCTGCGCATCGTCCAGGAGGCGGTCACCAATGTGCGCCGGCACGCCAGGGCGAAGAACATCTCGCTCACCGTCATCGTCGATCCACCCCGGGCCCGGATCGTGGTGGCGGACGACGGGCGCGGGCTGGCGGCCCCCCGACCTGACAGCGTGGGCATCACGGGGATGAAGGAGCGTGCGACGCGGATCGGGGCGAGCCTGTCGGTCCGCAATCGCGACGACGCGGACGAGGCCACCCCGGGAGGCGCCGGAACGACCGGAACAGTCGTGGACATCCTGCTCGAACCCAGCAAGTCAACTACTAGGAGTAGTGTGACCGTTACAGAGAATCTCGAGAGTCGGTGGGCGAGCCAGAACACCGGCCAACCCGGAGGGGAGTCAATGTGACGGGGGTGCAAGAGCAGATCACCGTGCTCCTCGTGGACGATCACCAGCTCATCAGGGAGGGGTTGCGGCGCGCGTTCGACCGCGTGGGGGATCTCGAGGTCATCGGTGAAGCCGCCACGGTGTCCGAGGCGGTGGATGCGCTGAACCGGCTGTCGCCCGACGTCCTGGTGACCGACGTGAAACTACCGGACGGCGACGGCATCGCTCTGGCGGAGAAGGCACGCAAGTCCTCCCCCGCGCTCGGTGTCGTCGTCCTGACGATGTATGCCGGGGACGACAAGCTGTTCGCCGCCTTGGACGCCGGCGCCTCCGCCTTCGTGGGCAAGGACGCACCGGCGGAGGAGGTCGTGGCCGCCGCCCGGCACGCCGCCGCCAACCCTCGCG
>CAYYCE010000523.1:0-2909 GCA_964469635.1 uncultured Kineosporiaceae bacterium | reverse complement strand
CACAAGGTCCGGCAACCGGGACCGCAGGACGCGGCCCGGGCCACGCAGGTGGGTCTTGAGTTGGTCGTTCGCGGTCTCTTCTTCCCACCGTTGGTGGTAGGCCGCGGCCAGGTCATCGGCCCGGGCGTCAGCTGGGCTGAGGATCGTGGACAGCAGGACGACCAGTTCCCCGCTGCCAGATCCGACTCGGTCGGGCACGTCGTACTCGACCACCCGGGCCAGGTGCACCACCGGCAGACCCCGGTCGTCGAACGCCTCCGGCACCACGTTGGCGTCGTCGAGATCTTCTCCGGCGCGCGCAGCGGCGATCAGTCGGTGACGGCGCCGGCCACGGATCTCGGGTTTGACCAGCAGGCTCAGGTAGGTGCCGTCGGGCAGGAGACGGATCACGGGCAGGTCGAGCTGGGTCGGGGCCCGCCACACCAAGGCGGCCCCGGTGGCCTGTGCTTGGTCCCATGCGGTCCAGGAGTAGAAGCCACGGTCGGCGGTCAACAGCTCGTCACGACGCAGCCGCCCGTACAGCCGCTGCGCGAGGGTCTTCTCCCCGGTCGCATACGAGCCGATCTCGGCGGCAACGAAGGCGTGGGTGCCGCACTCGGCCAACGCGACCACTCGGGCCTTGGGTGTCGCCTGCCACGGGCATGGGACCACTCTGAGCTGAGTTGTGCCACGGGCATGGGACCACCTGTTCTGCCAGTGATGGGACCACCTGGGGACCGTGTCGGCGTGTCCTGTCTGGGTTGATCTGGGGCGCTTGTTCGATCTGACGCGTCGTGCTGTGTCGGCGTGAAGGGTTGTGGACGGTGGCGTTCCGGGAGGTCTGTGTGGTCGAGGTCCGTGAGGTGCTGCGAGGGTGGCTGGACGGGGGTGGTCTGCGCACGGTCGCGCAGCGGGCGGGGGTGGACCGTAAGACCGCCCGCCGGTATGTCCAGGCCGCGCAGGAGGCGGGCTTGTCCCGGGACGCCGGCCGGGGGGCGGTGAGCGATGAGCTGGTCGCCGTGGTGGTCGAGCGGGTCCGCCCGGGGCGTCCGGGCGGGCATGGGGCGGCGTGGGGGCAGCTGGCCGGGCGGCGGGCCGAGATCACCCAGTGGGTCACCGGGGGGCTGTCGCTGGTCAAGGTCCATGACCTGTTGACGCGGTCGGGGACGGTGGTGCCGTATCGGACGTTGCACCGGTTCGCGGCCGCCGAGTGTGGTTTCACCGGCCGCCGCGGCCGGTCCACGGTCCGGGTCGTCGATGGTGAGCCGGGGGTGGAGTGCCAGGTCGATTTCGCTCAGCTGGGCTACCTGGATGAGGCGGACCCGGTCACGGGGGTGCTGCGGCGGCGGAAGGTCCATGGACTGATCTTCACCGCGGTGGCCTCCCGGCACATGTATGTCCACCTGTCGTTCGGGCAGACGCTGACGGATGTGATCGCCGGGTGTGAGGCGGCCTGGGCCTACTTCGGGGGCGTGTTCAAGGTGCTGATCCCGGATAATCTGAAACCCGTTGTTGCCCAATCTGATTCGGTGAGCCCGCGGTTCACGGCCGGGTGGTTGGACTACGCTCAGCATGTCGGGTTCGTCACCGATGCGGCCCGGGTGCGTTCCCCTCAGGACAAGCCCCGCGTCGAACGCGTCGTGCAGTATGTGCGGAACAACTTCTGGGCCGGGGAAGCGTTCACCAGCCTCACCGAGGCCCAAGACGCCGCGACACGGTGGTGCACCCAGGTGGCCGGGATGCGGATGCACGGCACCCTGGCCGCCCGCCCCCTGGAGGTCTTCACCGAGACCGAGGCGGGCGTGTTGCTGCCGGTCCCGTCCGCCTATGACACCCCGATCCTGCGGACCGTGAAGGTCCACCGCGACCACCATGTCGAGATCGCCAAGGCGTTGTACTCGGTGCCGACCGACTGGATCGGCGCCCACCTGGAGGCGCGGGCGGACTCGGAGTTGGTGAAGCTGTTCCACCGCGGCCGGCTGATCAAGACCCACCCCCGCCAGGCCCCCGGTGGCCGCTCCACCGACCCGACCGACCTGCCCGCCGAGCGGACCGGATACGCCATGCGCGACCTGGACCGGCTGAAGGCCACCGCGCACCGGCACGGGGCGTGCATCGGGATCTACGTCGAACGCCTGCTGGACGACCCGCTGCCCTGGACCCGGATGCGGGCCGTCTACCGCCTGCTGGGCCTGGTCCGCCGCCACGGCCCCGAAGGCGTCGAGACCGCCTGCAGCCAGGCCCTGGACCTCGACGTCATCTCCGTCGCCAAGATCGCCGCCATGCTCGCCAAGAACCTCGACACCACGGGCCCACCCACCACCACCCGAACCGCCGGGCAGACCGCCGGCATGGCCGGGCGGTTCGCCCGCGACTCCTCCGAGTTCACCGCTCGGACCCCAGACCCACGACGCCACCTGGCCGTCGTGCCCCACCCCACCACAACCATCGAGGAGGACCCCACCCCATGACCACCATCAGCCCGACGACCGCATCCGGACCGGTTGATCCGCTCGGCCCCGACCTGCTCGCCCTGCTCCGGGCGTTGAAGCTGTCCGGGATGAAAGACACACTCCCCGAACGGCTCTCACTCGCCAAGACCCGCGGCCTGACCCACCACCAGTTCCTCGAACAACTCCTCGCCGACGAAGTCGCCCGCCGCGAGCACGCCTCCGCCGCCCGCCGCGCCATCCGGGCCGGACTGGTCCCGAGGATGCGGATCGAGACCTGGACCGAACCCGCCGACCTCCTCTACGACCGGGCAGCGTTCGCCGACCTACTCTCCCTGCGGTTCCTCGACGCCGGCCACAACCTGCTCGTCCTCGGCCCCGTCGGCATCGGAAAAACCCATCTAGCAACGGCTTTGGGTCACATCGCCGTCCGCCGCCGACACACCACGTGGATGGTCCGCGCCGAGAAACTGTTCACCC
>CAYYCE010000522.1:0-2909 GCA_964469635.1 uncultured Kineosporiaceae bacterium | reverse complement strand
CGGGCCGACCTGTCGGGTGGGGGTACGGTCCGGCGCCGAGGAACCGTTGAGCCCGCTGCCGGCCGGTGCTCGCTCCAGGTGGTCCCCAGCTGAAGGGACAACACACTCGCCTCCTCCTGCTTCCAACCTTGTTCGTGGTGCCGGGCAGGGCGCATCGCCGGCGACCGGACCTTCACCACGCGACGGCCTCGCTCGCCAGACCGCGCCGCGAGTCGATGGATTCACGACCGGCCCTCACGGCCACCAGTCGGCCTTCGTCGTGACGGCCGAGTCCATGGACGACCTCGTCCGGCTGAGCACGCTCACCCCGCCGGCCGCCGACTTCCTCGAAGCGGCGGGTCGGGCCCGGGCTGAACATCCTCGTCGTCGGCGAGACCTCGGCCGGAGTCGTGCTCACCGTGTCCCCGACGAAGGAACTGAACCTGGTTAAGGCACTGGCAGCGACCCCGGAGTACTGGGCCACCGACGGGCGGGCCGACCAGTTGGAACCCCGTCCCGGTGCATCACCACGCGGGCACCCGGGCGTGGGTCTCCCGGAAGGCGGTACACCTCGGACCGCCGGGAGGTCTCCGATACGCGAGTCGGGTTCAGAGGTTCGGACCCTCATGGCGGGTTCGGCACTGAACTGGTGTCTGGGTGAGGTGTCGAATCGAGCACACTCGCCCCGATTGCGCCTCGCGGCTCGAAGGTCCTCGGTAGCGTCCGAGCCACCTGAACCCACTGCAAGTTGGGCTGTGAAGACCGAACATGAACGCTCCTGCTGGCTGGTACCCCACTGACGAGGGCACGCGCTATTGGGACGGGGCTGGGTGGACCGAACACTTCGCGCCCTCGTCCGCGGTAGCGGCAGTTTCGGAAGCGCCGAGCACCGATGCCGTCGGTGGGCCGGCGGCGCAGCCTGAAACCAAGACCCGCCCGAGTCTCGCGACCTGGTTCGGATGGGGTGGGCTGGTTCTCGTCGCCCTACTGGGTGCTGCCAGCGAGGGAGTCAGCGGCTTCCTCTTCCTGTCGGGGATGTATGTCCTTGTGGTCGCGGTCGTCGCCCTTGTCCGCGGCCGCGTCGGCTGGGCACGCCTGCGGGGACGGGCAGCGGGAGGCATTGCCTCGGGGGCCGCCTTTGGGTTGCTCATGGTCGGCGGTGCCATCGCCGCCCCGCCGGAGGACACCCCGATCGCCGCACCCGCCGCGTCGACACCCTCCACACCACGCACGACCCCGTCACCCGGCCTGTCGCCAACCGCCTCCGCGACTCCAGCGCCGACGCCGAAACCTTCGGCCACGACGTCGACGGTCACCCCCGAGAATGCGAGCAAGGGCACCGCGCTGGCCGCTGTCGCATCGCTTGCGGTGAAGGGCCGCGCCCCCAAGACCGGCTATGCGCGGGACGCGTTCGGTCAGGCGTGGTTCGACGCCGACCGCAACGGCTGCGACACCCGCAACGACATCCTGCGCCGGGACCTCACGGACCGGAACATGAAGAACTCCTGCAAGGTGCTCGCCGGCACCCGCAAGCCCGACCCGTACACCGGCAAGACGATCCGCTTCGTGTACGGCGGCGCCAGCGAAATCGACATCGACCACGTCGTGGCCCTGTCCGACGCATGGCAGAAGGGCGCCGCGAAGTGGGCTGCAGGGACGCGGCTGGCGTTCGCCAACGACCCGCTGAACCTGCTCGCCGTGGACGCCGGAGCCAACCGCGCCAAGGGCGATGGAGACACGGCGACGTGGCTTCCCTCGAACACGTCCTTCCGGTGCGAGTATGTTGCCCGGCAGGTCGCGGTCAAGGCCAAGTACAAGGTGTGGGTCACCTCCGCAGAACGCGACGCCATGGTCCGGGTGCTGTCCAACTGCGTCACCACGGCCCTTCCTGCCAGTGGGCCAGCACCCACAACGGCCGCCCTGCCAAAGAGCAGCGCCAAGACCACTGCCCCGGCACCAGCCCCGAAGCCGGTGACGCCCCCGAAGGTGCCATCCAACGTCTACTACGCCAACTGCACCGACGTGCGGGCAGCGGGCGCGGCCCCCATCCTCAGGGGCCAGCCCGGCTACTCAAGCAAGCTCGACCGCGATGGTGACGGCATCGCTTGCGAGTAGTGCGGGTCGGTGAAGCAGACCGGGATGCCGGTCTCGACCGTGAAGTCCGCGCGCGCGACGGATCCTTGCTGCGGTCCCAGGTCAGCGACCGCCGCAGCTGGGCTGGCATCGCGCTCCTGGCCGCGGACAGGGCGTTCTTCATCGAGATCGCGCCGTACCCGCCGCGGGCGGGTCCGTTCTTGACGTAAGGGGCCAGCCCGTAGCCCTCTTCGCGGGGCAGGTGCACGACGTTTGAGCGCGTCCGCGGCCTTCGATGCAGAGCGCCCGGCAGATCGCCCCATGGCTGATCCGCAAGGACACCTCATCGGGGACGTCGACCGCGAGCCGGTTCGCGATCTGCTCCGGGCTCCACGCCGTGACCCACGCCCGATCGGCCGCCTCAGTCGTGCCACTCCCGAGCGTGGTGACGACCGAGCGCATCGCGTCGCACTCCGAATCGTGATCGGGCCCGGCACTCGGCGAACATCCGCACCGCCCGCTGCCCCGATCAACGGGGTGGACGCGAGCTGACGATGGCGTAGACGCCGAACAAGACGCCCGAGAACAAGGGCGCACCGTGCACCGCTGGCATGGCCGCTGACGGTGCCCTTCGTAGTTGCCGGCGGCTAGGGTTGCCGTGCCGACGAGCCAAGCACCGCGACCCCAGCTCATCAAGCAGAGTCGGGCGGTTCGCACCCGCTTCACACCGCGGTTGACAGTTGACGGTGTCACGGGCACATGCGCCGACTGGCCGGACAGCGGCAGGATGGGATCGTCACGGCACTGAGAGTGGGGTCGTCCGATGTTGCCGACAGTCGACCTGGCCTACCCGTTCG
>CAYYCE010000521.1:0-2916 GCA_964469635.1 uncultured Kineosporiaceae bacterium | reverse complement strand
CTGCCGACCGACCACCTCTCCCACAAGGTCGCCGCCACCGTGGTGGTCACCCTCGACCACGACACGCTCGTCTCCGGGCTGGGTGCCGCAGGCGTCGACACCGGTGTCGAGATCTCCGCGGGCGAGGCCCGCCGCCTGGCCTGCAACGCCGGCATCGTCCCCGCCGTCCTGGGCACCACCTCCGTGCCCCTCGACCTTGGGCGCTCCACCCGGCTGTTCAGCGAAGCCCAGCGCGTCGCCCTTGCCGGCCTCTACGACACCTGCGCCGTCGACGGCTGCGACCGCCCCTTCGCCTGGTGCGAGATCCACCACACCAGGCCATGGAACGAGGGCGGCGACACCGACCTCGCGAACGGCGTCCCCGTCTGCTCCTTCCACCACCATCGACTCGACGATCCGACCTTGGATCACACCATCGTCACCGACCCCAAGGGCCAGAAGGCGATCCGGCTTCATCGACGGACATAGCCATCGACGGACATAGCACCGACCGACGAATCGGGGGAGACCGACGAATCGGTGGATCAGTGCGTCGCGAATCCGGGGGACGACGCCGCCTGCTCCGGCAGGTCGGCGGGACTCTCGCGCGCCGGCAGTTGCGAGGTCGGTCTGGGCTCCGATCAGGCGCGGACGACGTCCGCACCGGACACGGCGACGGCGACCTGGGGCAGCGGCGACGGCGCCGGTCCGGCCTGCACCGAGCCGTCGGCGATCGAGAAGGCGCTTCCGTGGCAGGGGCAGCGGATCAGCCCGCCGTCCACCTCGCCGACCGTGCATCCGGCGTGGGTGCACACGGCCGAGAAGCCCCGCACCTCGTCGCCCGCGGGGCGGGTCAGGACGACACGCTGCTCCGCCAGGATCACCCCGCCTCCGACCGGGACGTCGGTCAGCGACGCCAACCGCTCGGCTCCGGACTGCGCGACTCCGGACTGCCCGGGCCCGGGCGAGGCGTTCCCGGGCGAGGCGGCCGCGGCGGCCGCGGGTGGCTGCGCCGCGGGCTGCTGCGAGGTGTCGGTCCGACCGTAGACGGAGCACCCCGAGGTCGCGAGAACCGTTGCGGTGGCACCGATCCCGGCCAGGACCGCCCGGCGGCTCGGGCACGCGGTGCACGGGGACGTGTGAGCTGAGGTGGACACAGGGGACTCCCGGTGATCGGATCGCGCGGACATCAGAGACGAACCCCGGTGGTGGTGAAGAACCACAGCGCCGAGGACGCCCACAGCAGCACCAGCAGGGCGAACACGCCGCCGCCCAGAACGGGCAGCAGCCATCCCGGCGCATCATGCCGGGGCAGGGTGAGCATCTTGGCCGTGAACGCTCCGTAGAAGGTGCAGCCGAACACGCTGTGCGCCAGGGTGCGGGCGTCGAAGGACTGGAATCCCACGGCGTACAGGCAGTGGACCGCCACCGGCACGGTCAGCAGGAACGCCGCCCGACCCGACCAGCGGTGCAGTGGGCCCCAGGCCTGGAAGGCCGCCCCGACCGGGAGCCGTCCGTACATCGCCAGGGCCGAGATCAACTGGACGACGGCGAGCACGAACCCTCCGGTCGCGAGCCACACCTTCGCCTCGAGCGGGCCGGAGAAGCCCGCCACGTTGACGGCCACACCGGTCGGTTGGTGGAGTCGGCCGTAGACCCCGAGGACGACGGCCACCGTCGCCCCGGCCAGGAACGTTCCGATCAGGGCCCGGTCCACCGAACCGGACTGTCGCACCTCACTCATGTCAACTCCCCAGACTCGGAGCGGCCGGGGCCCAGGTCGGCCACGGCGCCGGCGCGGCGCGGAAGCTCCACTGCCGCCCGTCGACGGACACCGCCCCCACGACCCGCTGGCCGTTGTAGACCGCGACCAGCCGCACGCCGTCGCCGTCCAGCGTGAGGACGCCGTCCACGGCGGTCCCGCGGAGCCAGAACTCCTTCGCCGCGCCGTCGCAGATGTAGGCCGCAGCCTGTCCGTTCTCGTACTCCAGCGCGGCGGTCAGCCCGGACCCCTTGATCGGCCCGGTGTAGATCGTCAGGGGCTCCACGATCGTGGGGCTCGGCGTGGGGACCGCGGTCGGCGTAGGCGTGGGCGAGGCCTGCGTGGGCGAGGCCTGCGTGGGTGAGGCCGTCGCGGCGACGGGTGCGGCACCGGCGGCGCTCGCCTCCGAGCCGGAGTCGTCGCGGTTGACCACCATGTTGGCCGCCAACAGGGCAGCCGCGACGGTCGCGCCGACCGCCAACGTGCGGAGCGGATTCGGGAATCTCATCGATGTCTCCTCGACCGTGGGTGCCGTCGGCCCCCGAGTGGGCACTGTCGGACTGACTACGGGTGAAGGCAACGACTCGGTTCAAACGCGCACAGAAATCTTTCAGAGACCGGGCACCTGCTTCCGCTCCGCCGCCGCCCGTCCCTCCGAGCGACTACCTCGACCGATCGCTCACAACGAGGCACCTCTTCGGCTGGTCGGTCGAGTCCTGCGCGACCGTGTGGTGCTCTTCGGCCAGGAGGATCCGGCACGCCTCGCCTTCAAGGTGCGGCTGGGCAAGCAGGCGATGGACTTCGAGCTCCACACGGCCCCACTGGATCAGGCGCTTCTGGCCGCCATGGCCGCCAGGGGCCGTTGACGGTCGACATGCTCCGGCTGACGGATCGTGACAAGCTCAAGTCGGTCAACACATCATCGCCAGCGAGGGATAGCGAGCGCCCAAGAACTGCGACGAGGTGGTCATGCTCGTCTCCATGGCGGGCTTCCGCAACCTTCTCGTCCACGGCTCTGCGGAGATCGATGACCGTCGCGTGATCGCGATCCTGCATCACCGCCTCGACGACTTCGACCGCTTCCGGGCGTCTCTGGCAGCCTCCGCCGGCGGCGAAGGCCGGTGGCCGGTGGCCCCACCTGTAGACCCACTCGTCCCGTCTCAGCGCACCCGGGT
>CAYYCE010000520.1:0-2925 GCA_964469635.1 uncultured Kineosporiaceae bacterium | reverse complement strand
ACCCGCGGCGGCCTCCTCGGCACCCAGACCCCTTGGCGGGCCAGGGAACCGCCACGCGCACCGAGGACCTCCTCCGCCCCGCCGTCCGCCACCACGCCCCCGCCTGGCTCGAGGACGACCACCCGGTCGACGAGGTCCACCCACTCCTGCACCCGGTGCTCGACCACCACGCAGGTCGCCCCGGTGAACCGAAGCACCTCGACCACCTGATCGCGCAACCGGGCCGCGCCGTTCGGATCGAGCATGGCCGTCGGCTCGTCGAGCAGCAGCAACCCCGGACGCAGCGCCAGCACCCCGGCCAGGGCCAGCCGCTGCCGCTCGCCACCGGACAGGCGCGCCGTGGAATGACCCGGGCCGTAGGGGAAGCCGACCGCCTCGAGCGCCTCGTGCACCCGGGGCCAGATCCGCTCCGACGGCACGCCGTGGTTCTCCAGGCCGAACGCGACGTCGTCCCCGCACCTCGCCAGGACGGTCTGGGCGGTCGGGTCCTGCAGCAGCAGACCGGTCCGGGCGAAGCCGGTTCCGATCGCCTGCTCCCGCGCGGTCCGGGTGGGCACGCCGTCCAGCAACAGCGCACCCTCCTCCTCACCCGTGCCGCCCGGGCCCGCGTCGAGCACCCCGGCCAGACCCGCGAGCAGAGTCGACTTGCCGGAGCCGCTGGGCCCCAGCAGCATCACCCGCTCGCCCGGCGCGACGTCCAGGTCGACGCCCCGCAGCGCCCAGGCCCTGCGGGTGGCGTGGCGCCACCCCCAGCCACGGACCTCGATCGCGACCGGGCCCCGGCCGCTCAGACCCGGTCCGCGGTGCGCGAGGACGCCAGCGGCCCCAGCGCGCCCGCCCGGGCCAGCGCCCGGGTCAGCGCCCAGCCGCCCAGCCCCGCGATCACCACCCCGGAGAGAGCTGCGAACAATAGGTAGACCTGCTTGTGGACGGTCGAGAACTCCACGTTCCAGTAGTAGTTGTCGAGCAGTCCCAGCGCCAGACCGGCACCCAGACCCGTCAGCGCGGCGACCCACGGCCCGAACCGGCGGTAGAGCAGGACCGCCAGCACGACCTCGGCGCCCAGACCCTCCAGCAGGCCGTACCAGACGGTGCTGAACCCCCAGATGTTGCCGAGCAGCGCCTCGAGCATCGCGGCGACGAGCTCGACGTAGACGGCCGCGCCGGGTCTGCGGATCACCAGTCCGCCGAGCACCCCCGGCAGCACCCAGAGGCCGCCGAGCAGCGCCGAGGCCGGCGGGTAGGCGCTCAGCGGGGCCGTCATGCCGTTCCACGCCTGGGCCACCACCCACAGGAAGAGGCCGCCGGCGACCGCCAGCACGCTGGCGACGACGATGTCGACCACCCGCCAGCCCCGCCGCTCCCCATTGGTCCACCGGCCGCCCCGGCGGGCGGCCTCGAGTTCGTCCTGACTCATCTCGTCCTCCCGAATCCGATCAGGAGGGGGACCGGTCTCCCGGTCGAGAACTCGACTCCCTTCGCCGGCATGACCCGGATCAGGTTCGAGGGTCTGCGGTCGCCCGCACTCTCAGCGCCCGGTGGCGCTCCCCTGTCGTCCACCCAACTCTACGTCGCCGATGCCCGATCCGTACCGGTCGGCGTGACGCGGAGTGCGGGCCCGGGCCATGATGGCACCGCGCAGAAGTCGTCCCGGTCGCGGAGGTCATCGTGGGTTCACTGGTGTGGAGGGTGCTGGGCACCGGGGCGGCCGTGCTCGCGGCCTCCGCGGCCGAGAGGGGCATCACCACGGCGTGGCGCGCCGCGACCGGCGAGGAACCGCCGACGCAGCCGGAGAACCCCGACACCCACTGGTCCGAGGCCGTGACCTGGGCGCTACTGTCCGGGGCCGCGGTCGGCCTGGCCCGGCTGGTCGCCACCCGGCGCGCGGCGGAGTACTACCGACACTCCTCCGGATCGCTGCCCAAGGCGCTGCGCGCCGACGACTGATCCCCTCACGCGGCTCCGGCCACCGGACGCCCACCCTGGATCACGGTGCGCACCAGCGGCACCCCGGGCCGGTAGGCCAGGTGCACGTAGGACGGCGCATCGAGTACCACCAGGTCGGCGCGCCCGCCCTCGGCGAGCACTCCGATGTCGTCGCGGCGCAGGGACGCCGCTCCCCCGGCGGTGGCCGCCCACAACGCCTCCGCCGGGCTCATCCGCATCTCCCGGACCGCGAGCGCCAGGCACAGCGGCATCGAGGAGGTGTAGCACGACCCGGGATTGCAGTCGGTGGCCAGGGCCACCGTGACCCCCGCGGCCAGCAGCGCGCGGGCATCGGGGTACGGCGATCGCGTCGAGAACTCCACCCCGGGCAGCAGGGTGGCGACGACGCCCGCGTCCGCCAGCGCGCCGACGTCGTCCGCGCTCAGGTGGGTGCAGTGGTCCGCCGAGGCGGCGCCGAGCTCGGCAGCCAGCCCGGCACCCGGACCGGGGCCGAGCTGGTTGGCATGGATCCGCGGCAGCAGCCCGACGGCGGCGCCCGCGGTCAGGACGGCCCGCGCGGCGTCGGCGTCGAAGGCGCCGCGCTCGCAGAACGCGTCGACCCACCGGGCGTGGGGGGCACACGCCCGGAGCATGTCGCCGGTCACCAGGTCGACGTACCCGGCCACGTCGTCGGCGAACTCCGGCGCGACGACGTGGGCCCCGAGGTAGGTGGTCTCGGGCGTGAGGGCGGCGGCCACCGCCAGCGAGCGGACCTCGTCGCGGGTGGTCAACCCGTAGCCGGACTTGATCTCCACCGTGGTGGTGCCCTGTCGGAGCATCTCGGCGACCAGGCGAGCGGCGTTGGCGTGCAACTCGTCGTCGGAGGCGGCCCTGGTGGCGGCCACCGTGGTCCGGATCCCGCCCGCGCCGTACGGGGTTCCGGTCATCCGGGCGGCGAACTCCGCCGCCCGGTCACCGGCGAACACCAGGTGGGCGTGG
>CAYYCE010000519.1:0-2932 GCA_964469635.1 uncultured Kineosporiaceae bacterium | reverse complement strand
CTCGAGGGCGTCCAGGGTGGTGGGCCAGCCTGCCGTCATGACCCGACGGCCTGCGCGTTGGCGGCCTCGTGCCAGGCCTCACGCAGGGACTCGACCATCTCGCGGGCGGCGGGCAGCAGCGAGGCGTCCTTGGTGAGGTTCGCCGTCACCAGCTGTTCCAGCAGCCAGGTGTACAGGCGCTGGAGCCCCACGCCGCCCTCCCACAGGTCGACGTTCAGGCTGAACGAGAGCTCGGCCACGATGTCCTGGGCGTGCCGCAGGGCGTCGTGCGAGCCCTGGTGGTCGGAGACCGAGATGGACAGCTCGGCGTCGTCGAGGTCGCGGGCGAGACGGTCGTAGAGCATGGTGACGAGGCGCACCGGCGACGCCGTCTGGACGGCGTCGCGCGCGTAGCGGCTGCGGAGCTGGACTGCTGTGGTCATGGTCTGTCGTCCCGTCTCACTTGCTCGAGCCGTAGGTGTAGGTGGGCAGGGCCGCGAGCTGGCCGGCCAGCCACTGGCTCTGGGTCTGGAGGTTGCCGAGCATGACCTCCAGCGCGGCGTACTGCCTCTTCAGGGCGTCCTGACGCAAGGTCATCTTGTCCTCGAAGGCGGTGATCTGCTTGACGTACCCTGCCGCGCTGTCCTTCTCGTCGGTGATCCGGGTGGTCAGATAGCCGGACGCCGGGCTGGACGCCTCGGTGGCCACGTCGGCGAGCTGCTGGGACATCGAGGTCATGGTGGCGGTCACGGCGGTCGGGTCCTTCGCGTACGCCGCGAGGAACACGGCCTTGTCGAAGGTGATGCTGCCGTCGCGGGCCACGGACACGCCACTGAGCGACGGGGTGCTGGACGATGTCCCGATGACCGTGTCGGTGATCCGGGCCCGCAGGTCCCGGCCCATGGGGTCGCCCACCAGCACGCCCCCGGTCTTGTTGACGAGATCGTAGGCGCTGTTGGCATCGATGTACGACAGCACCGAGTTGGCCTGCGCCACCATCGCCGCCATCTTGTCGGCCATGCCGTTGGTGTCGCTCACCACCTTGATGGTGACCGGGGTGACGGGGTCCTGCTTCAGCGCCGTGATGGTGACGCCCGGGAGCAGTCCGGTCACCGACGTGGTGGAGGAGGTGACGTCGAACGCCGCGGGGCCGGTGCCGATGTGCAGCACGGTGTCCGTGCCGGGGGTCAGCTCCTGCATGTCGCCGAGCGAGGACAGCCCCGCCGAGAACGCGCCGCTGTCCATGACGATGCCGGATGCGGAGCCGGTGGTCGTGGAGGTGAGCATGAGGCGGTAGGCGCCGTCGGCTACCTGGACCGCGGTGGCGCTGACCCCGGTGCCCGGTCCGTTCAGTGCCTGGACGACGTTCGCAAGGGTGGCGTTCGCGGCGACGACGGTCGTCGTTGCCACGCCCTGACGCAGACCACCGGCGAGGGTGACGCTCACCGAGTCGTCGGTCCCGGCGACGCCGACCAGGGTCTGCTGCTGGCCGGCTTCGGCTGCGGAGACCGTCGTGGCGACCCCGTCGAGCTCGATGATCCCGTCGATGCCATGGCTGAGCGTGGTGATGTCGGTGAGGCCGAGAGTGCTGTTGGCCTCGGCCAGCTGGAGGGTGGCAGCCGACCCCTCACGACCACCGGCACCGGTGAGCTGCAACCGACCGGCGGTGTCAACGCTGCCCGTGAGCGCACCGCCCGAGGCGCGCCCGATCTCGGCTGCGAGCTGGACCGGGCTGTAGGTGCCCGTGTTCAGGGTGAGGGTGGTGGCGACGGCCGAGCCGTCACGGAAGAACGAGATCGTGTTGTCGGAGCCGTCGATGGTGACGGCGGGGGGCAGCGCCGCGAAGCCGGACACCGCGGTGCCGGTCATCGTGGCGCCTGCGGAGGACTGGGTGACCTCGACCTTGTGCGCGCCGGCGCTCAGGGACGCGCCCGCGTCCAGGGAGGTCAGGCCCAACCGGGTCGCGCCCTGGCTCACCGAGAACGGGTCGGCGGTGACGGGGGCGGTCAGGGAGCCCACGGTGCCGGTGGACACCAGGACGTTGGCGGCGGCGACGCTGGTCACGGTGAAGCTGACGCTGCCGGGCAGTGCCGCGGGGCCCGACAGGACCGAGGCCAGGGCGCTGTTCGAGGACGTGGCGGTCGTGCTGGTCCAGGCCGACGCCTTGGTGACGTTGTCGGGCACGAACCCCTTGGCCGCCGTCAGCATGTTGGTGACCAGGCTGTTCAGGGACTGCAGGGTGTTGACCATGCTCTGGCTCGTGCTCTGCTGCCTGAGGATCTGCTGCTTGGGCAGCCGCTCGATCGCCATCAGCTGCGAGATGATCGTCGTGGTGTCCAGGCCCGAGATCAGCCCGTCGACGGCCGCCATAGCCGATCTCCTTCCCTGCTCGAACGTGTCGTGCGGTTGTCGTCCTCGGGACGGACCGATGTGAGGTCCGCCCCGAGGACGATCAGGTCAAGCGACTCAGGATCAGCCGAGGAGCTTGAGCACCGACTGCGGGGCCGAGTTGGCCTGAGCCAGCATCGAGACGCCGGCCTGCTGCAGGATCTGGCTGCGGGTGAAGGCGGTCATCTCCTTGGCCATGTCGGTGTCGCGGATGCGGGACTCCGCCGCGGACGCGTTCTCGGCCGCGACCGAGAGGCTGTTCACGGTGTGCTGGAGCCGGTTCTGCACCGCACCGAGGTCGGCGCGCTGGCCGGACACGGTGTTGATCGCGGCGTCGATCGCCGTGATCGAGGAGCTGGCGGCGGCCTGCGTGCTGACGTCGACACCGTTGGTGATCGAGAACGAGCCGGCGCCCGCCGTCGTGGCGTCCTTGTCGAAGGCGACCGTGCCGAGCGTGGCGTCGGTGAAGGTCACGGTGTTCGTGGCGTAGGTACCGACCTTGAGACCGGCCGAGTCGAGCACGTCGGTGCCGGCGATGGTGAAGCTGCCGGTCGGCGTTGCGCCG
>CAYYCE010000518.1:0-2933 GCA_964469635.1 uncultured Kineosporiaceae bacterium | reverse complement strand
GTGCAGCGGGTGGTGGTGGCCTTCGGTGATCAGATCGGGTTCGCCGACACCCTGGACGGCGCCATCAACCAGGTGTTCAACAGTAGTTCCGGCGGATCGACCGGTGCCGGTGGGGGAAGCGGGAGCACGCCGTCCCCGTCGCCGAGTGCCTCCACCCCCAACCCCTCGGCGTCGGCCACGGCGGGCGCCCAGGCGGAGCTGAAGAAGGCGCTGCAGGACGCTGGCCAGGCGATGAAGGACGCGGACGCGGCCCTGAAGGCCGGGGACTTCGCCGCGTACGGTCAGGCCCAGGAACGGCTCAAGAATGCGGTGACTCGAGCCCTGGCCGCCGAGGCGAAACAGGGCGTCACGTCGAGCCCCGCGCCCTCACAGTCGCCGACCCCCTCGACGTCCCCGACCGGGTGAGGGACGGGAGGTGGCCGTGCGGGGATCGGGGCATATCGGGCACGGGGCGCGGTGGCTGCCGGGAGTCGTGGCGCACCCCGTCGAGGTGTCTGTTGCCCGCAATGGGGATCCTGCGCGTGGCCGGAGTGAGGACGGCTGCCGACGTGTCCGGCTGGCCACCCCGCCACCGGACCGCCGCCACCGGACCGCCGCCGCGCCGGCAGTGCCCCAGACAGGTCCGGCCGAGGATTGCCGGCGACCCTGGCCGGCTCCCGTCCACGGATTTGCTCCGGTGGCGGGCCCTCACGTAGGCTGACACAGACGACGCGGGGTGGAGCAGTTCGGTAGCTCGCTGGGCTCATAACCCAGAGGTCGCAGGTTCAAATCCTGCCCCCGCTACCACGAAGTAGCAGGTCAGAGGCCGGTTCCCAAATCTTGGAAACCGGCCTCTGATGCGTTTGACCCTCATTTGACCCTCGACGTGCACGTCCGTCGGTGGACCTGTCGGGACGTTTGTGCAGGTCGGTGGAACGGGGTTCGTGGTGGTGCCGGGGTGAGATGTTCATATGGATTCCGGCTGGCTCATGGTGGTTTCGGGATCACGTCTGTCGGCCTTGGTGCTTGGCTCGCTGGTCGTGGATGTAGGTGGTGAGGGCGTCGGCGGGGATGCGGCGCAGCCGTCCGATGGTGATGGACTCGATGTCGCCGGTGGCGAGGAGTTCGTAGAGCAGGCTGCGGCTGATGCCGAGGCGTTGGGCAGCTTGGGCGACGGTGAGAAGGAGCGGCTCCGAGGCGGGCCGCTCGGAGCTGGCCGGTTGAGCGGGCCCGGCCTCGCCTGCTGTGCTCGGACCTGGCGAGGTGTCGTGATCGGCTTGTCTCGGCGCGAACACGGACTGGGCTGTGCGGTCGCGGTGGGTGGGTGTGGCGGCGTTCGGTGTGGGTCTGGTCATAGTGCCTCCTGGTGGTTGGCGGTTCGGGTTGTCGTGGGGCGGTCGGCTCGAGGTGGTCAGCATGTGGAAGCCCCCGGTGTCGGCGTCGGCTCGACCAGGGCCAGGACGGCGTGAGGGAGGCAGCGTCGGGGCCGCGGCGGTCGGTGATAGTCGCGGGGGAGGAGGTGACCGATCCCGGCGCGTAGGCAGTAGCGGGCGGACTCGGTGTTCAGGAGATCGGGGCCGGCCAGCAGCAACTCCTCGAGCTGATCGAGATCGGCCGCCTCCCGTGGTCGGGTAAGGCCTGGGACGTGCGCGGCGACTGCGGCGTCACCCCAGCGGTCAGGGTCACGGAGGCGGGCTACGAACTCGGTGACCAGGTATGGCCAGTCCAGGCCGAGCCACCAGCGGCGACACGAGACGGCTGCGTAGGAGGCGAGCAGCATGAGCAGGGCGGGCGGGCCCACGTGATCGGCGAGTGCTGCCCATTGCCCGGCGAGGTCGTGGACGTGGTCGCTGTATGCGACCAGTTGCCCAGGGGAGGGAGCGACTTCGCGCAGTTGGCGTCCATCGGGCAGGCGCCGGTCAGGGGCCGTCAGCATGACCGCAACGGCGTCGAGCGCGCCTGCGCTGATTCCGATTCGAGCGCAGGGAGCTGGCGTCTCGATCTGCGGACAGCCCGCCAGAAGGGATCCGGGGGGACTTGCCAGACGTACACGGTTGTCAATGTCGAGCAGTTCGCGGACGCCACGAGTCACGTTGACGGTGGCTCGCATCAACTCCGCGTCGTTGATGCGGCTGTCCGGGGCGGCGTGCCAGTCCTCCACCGGGGAGTCGCGCCAGGCCAGCCGGGCGATCGCAACAGCAGCCTGGTCGAGCACCACGCTCTGATCAGCAGGGTCGAAACCCAGCCGATCAGCCGCGTTCCGTAGCAGGGCCTGCAGCCGGGTGCGGTCCCGGTCCCGAAGGATCACGAGGGAAGGATCAGCTGTCATGGCAACCTCCAAGGCTGTGGCGGCGCCCGGGCGACGGAGTGATCACGGGATGAGCCGGGCACCCCGCTGAAGGCCCAGGACGAGTGGGCGCCACGGAGTGGCGCTGACGGCAAACGGCAGACCGCCCGACCGGCTCACGGCTGGTCGGGCGCTCTGCCGACGTCTATTTCACAGGAGGTCTACGACGCGAACCGCAGCCACCTCCGGGACTGCCTCGGCGCAGGATGGTGCCCTCGGCAGGATTCGAACCTGCGCAGGGCGCCAACCGGGGTCAGTCTTGTCGTGGCTTGGGCAGTGTTCATGATCCGCTGATGGCGATCCTGCCGGGTCCGCCTTGAACCCATGTGCATGCGGCCGGCGTCCGCCAAGGAGTCGACCTGCGCTCTCGGGCCAGGTTGCCTGTCGTCCTCGATCACCAACTGACTACCGGGAGACCAAGCAGGAGGGAGGCGGCCCTTGCTATCGGAGGGGGCGGACAACGGCCGCCCTTTGCCGGTGGCCGAACCACCGCGGCGGGTACGCGGAGTGACGACCGACCCGGCGCATTCCATGGTCGGATACGTCCGGATCTGCTTGATATGCGGGTGATCCCCGGGGTCGTGTCCGGTCGTGGTGGCCGGTCCCC
>CAYYCE010000517.1:0-2943 GCA_964469635.1 uncultured Kineosporiaceae bacterium | reverse complement strand
CGCAGCACACCATGACGCCCTGACCAACTCCGTGCCGGTGCCATGGTCGTGCGTCCGTGACCGATCCCACGGCTTCCCGGGGCCGTGCCGTCAGCGCGCGGAGCGGCCCTCGGTGGCGTGCACGAACCGCCCGATGACTCCGGCGAACTGCTCGGGCTGGTCTTCCTGCAAGAAGTGGCCGGCGCCGGCGATGGTCGTGTGCGGCTGGCCGGCGGCGCCGGCGATGCGGGTGCGCATCCAGCGGTCCCCGCCCCGGGTGATCGGGTCGCCGTCGCTGAAGGCACACAGGAAGGGCGTCGTCAGCGTGGACAGCCGCTCCCACGCCGCCCGGTTGGCGGGGGCGGCGGGGTCGTCGGGGGTGTTCGGGACCAGACCGGGGAAGGCACGGGCCCCAGCGTCGTAGTCCCGGCTGGGGAACGGCGCGTCGTACGCCACGCGCTCGGCCGGGATGAGGTCGCGCCGGCAGCCGGCCTCGACCATCCGGGCGATGTCGAGCCGGTCGGCGGTCTGCACCATCTGGCGGAACCGCTGCCACTCCTCGGGCATGGGCACGTCGCCGGTGGGCAGGCCGGTGTTGGCCATGACGACACCCGCGAACCGGTCGGGGTGCTCGGCCAGCAGGCGCATGCCGAGCAGCCCGCCCCAGTCCTGGCCCACGTAGTACACCCTCGTCAGGGCGAGGACATCGAACAGCGCGGCGCGCAACCACTCCACATGGGCGGCGAAGGAGTAGTCGGCGAGCGAGGTCGGCTTGTCGGAGCGGCCGAAGCCGACCAGGTCCGGCACGACGACGCGCAGACCCACCTCGACCAGTGGCGGGATCATTCGGCGGTAGAGGTAGCCCCAGGTCGGCTCTCCGTGCACCAACACCACGACGGGACCGTCGGCGGGCCCGGCCTCGACGTAGGCGACCCGTAGACCGTCGACGAGCTCGGCCCAGCGCGGCTCGTGGTCGAAGTCCGCCAGGTCGTCGAACCGGTCAGCCGGAGTGCGCATGAGGTCCATAGCGGCAGTATCGGCCATCCGGCGCCACCTCCCACAGGCCCAGATCGTGATCGACGGGCGAAGAACCAGTCATGGGGAGGGTTGGGTATCAGGTGGACGCACCACCAGCGGATCCTCCAGCTCGAGACTCCAGCGAACGGTGGGCGCCCCCGCGGAGCCGGGTGTCGGCCGTGGTCGGGGACCATGGCCAGTAGTCCTCACGGATGCCGACGACCGTGGATCGGCCGCCGAGGGGTGCAGTAGCGTCGTGTCACAGATTGTCCGATCGGCCACATCTACTCGGTGATCACCACCGCGGAGCTCTGCCGCAACGGCGTGGTGGGCGGGTATCAGGGCACCGGTCGAAAGCCCCGTTCGCTCCAGATCCGATCCCCCGGAGGCGTCCGTGCCACTCCCTTCCTCGTTCGTCGACGTGCCCGACTGGTTCTCTTTCGAGAATCAGGGGTGCGACGCCGCCGCAGTCGATCTCAACGGTTCCGGCCGGCCCGATCTGGTCGTTCTGGCCGTGGACGACGGCCCGCAGCTCAATCGCGGGACCTACCGGATGGGCCGGGACCTCGACGCGAACGGCGTCGCCGGCAACTGGACGCCGTGGATCGACGTCCCGGACTGGTTCTCCTGGGAGAACCAGGGTGCCGGCGTCGCCGTCGCCGACATCACCGGCTCCAATCGGCCGGACCTCATCGTCCTCATGGTGGACGGCGGGGCGCAACAGAACCGGGGTCTCTACCGGATCGGTCGCGACCTGGACGCCGATGCGGTCGTGACCGGCGGCTGGACGCCGTGGATCGACGTCCCGGACTGGTTCTCCTGGGAGAACCAGGGTGCCGGCGTCGCCGTCGCCGACATCACCGGCTCCAATCGGCCGGACCTCATCGTCCTCATGGTGGACGGCGGGGCGCAACAGAACCGGGGTCTCTACCGGATCGGTCGCGACCTGGACGCCGATGCGGTCGTGACCGGCGGCTGGACGCCGTGGATCGACGTCCCGGACTGGTTCTCCTGGGAGAACCAGGGTGCCGGGATCGCCGTCGCCGACATCACCGGCTCCGGACGTCCCGACCTGGTCGTGGTGGGGGTGGACAACCCGCCGGGTCGCAATCAGGCGTTCTGTCGACTCGGAACCGACCTGGGCGCGGACGGCGTGGCCGTGTCGTGGTCGGTCCCCCTCGGAATCGCCAACTGGTTCTCCTGGGAGAACCAGGGCGCCGGTGTGGCCGTCGCCGACCTCGGTGCGGGGCCGACCGGCATCGTGATCGCCGTCGACGCGGCCGCCGGGGTGAACAACGCCTTCACCGTCCCCGTGCCGCTCACGGAGGTTCCGGCCGTACACGGGACCTGGGAGGTTCTGCCCTACGACTCGCAGGTGCTCGCCATCCACGCCGCCCTGCTGCCGACCGGACGCGTGCTGTTCTTCGCCGGGTCGGGCAACAACACCGTTCGCGATGCCGACCCGTCCTACGGCGACGTGGCGCAGGGCATGTGGACCAGCGTGGTGTGGGATCCCGCGGCGCCCGGGGCCGATTTCACCCACCCCGACACACTGCACCGCCTCGACGGCCGGCCCTTCGACTTCTTCTGCTGCGGCCACGCACCGCTGGCCGACGGTCGGATACTCGCCGCCGGTGGAAACCTGGCCTACAACAACGGGAACAATCTCGGCCAGCGCGAGGCGGCCTCGTTCGACCCGGCCACCGGCCAATGGTCGACCAGGCCTGCCATGGCGCAGGGCCGGTGGTACCCGACACTGACCACGCTGCCCGACGGGCGCATCCTGGCGGTCAGCGGGAAGAACGACACCAATGGTGATCTCAACGCCGGCCTCGACGTCTACGACGCGACCGTGGACCAGTGGGTCCCACTGCCTCCGCCCCAGGACTTCGTGGGCCTGCCCTTCTACGCCCACTTGTTCGTCATGGCCGACGGACGGATCTTCTT
>CAYYCE010000516.1:0-2948 GCA_964469635.1 uncultured Kineosporiaceae bacterium | reverse complement strand
CCGGACCTCGTCGGCCCTCAGCCAGGCGCCGTGGTAGCCGCCCATCACGACGGGGCCGGGCTCGTAGCCGCAGCGGGCGAGGACGTCGGCCAGCCGGGCGCCGAAGGGCACTTCGACGACCACCCCGGTGGCGCCGTCCCCGCCGATGGTCAGCAGCGTCGTCCCAGGTTCGGCGGAGGTTCCGTAGCGCCGGTACTCGGGGACGCCGAGCGCCGCCAGCACGGCGATCTGGGCGAACGTCTCGGCGTTGGACAGCAGCGTCCGCCGCCCGCGCAGACCGCTGACGGCCTCCGGCGCCCAGGCGGTCACCGGGAGGTTCTCCCGACCGGAGAGCAGTTCGATGACGGCGCGGGCCTGGCCGCCGACGAAGCCGGCCTCGGTCTCGGTGACGGTGAACCCGACCGCGAGGTCGCTCTGCTCGATGGCCCGTTCGACGGCCGGCCGGATCCGGGGTCGCTCGCCGGGGACGACCACGTGCACCGTGCTCACTCCCAGAGCGCCGGCGGCGACCGCGGCACCGTCCAGGACCAGATGCGGTGCGGTCAGCAGCAGGGCGCTGTCCTTGGCGCTGCCCGGCTCGCCCTCGGCGGCGTTCACCACCACGGCGGGGTTCTTGCCCGAGGCGGCCACCGTGGCCAGCTTGCGGGCGAACGGGAAGGCCGCCCCGCCGCGACCTCGCACGTCGACCGAGTCGGCGAGTCCCTGGAGATCC
The DNA here is from genome assembly GCA_964469635.1 of uncultured Kineosporiaceae bacterium. Lineage (GTDB taxonomy): Bacteria > Actinomycetota > Actinomycetes > Actinomycetales > Kineosporiaceae > JADJPO01. The sequence goes on along the minus strand of CAYYCE010000516.1, from coordinate 2,236 downwards.
CGGGCCCTCAGTCGCGCGGGCCGACCCCACCGGGCCCGGTGGGTGTGCAGATCCCGCGCATCCGCCGCCCCCGCGAGCAGCCGGGGGCCGACCAGCACCGCGATCCGGCCGCTCTGGGCCGCGGGGACCTCGACGTAGCCGCTCACCCGGCCCCCACGGCCCGCCGCCGTGCGGGAGCGAGGTCGCGGCGGCGCTCCCCGAACCAGGTCGCCAGCCGCAGCAGGGCGGCCACACCGACCACCGCGACACAGCTCAGCGTCACCGTCCGGCTCCACCTGGTGTCGGCGTCGGTGCCGATCAGCAGGCCGTGGAGCAGCCCCGCCGGCCACGCCAGGTAGGTCAGCAGGTGCAGTCCGCGCCAGAACCGGTGCGGCAGTTCGGCGCGGACCAGGCTGGTCCCGGTGACCACGACCAGGATGTCGAACCCCACCGCCGCCAGGGCCATGGGCAGCCGCTCCTGCCGGGTGAAGGTGCCGCCGATCGGGGCCAGGGCGTCGTACCAGCGGATGTCGACGAACTCGTGGCGGATCGCGGTCAGGACGTGCGCGAGCAGCATCGACATCGTGAGCAGAGCGACGTTCCGGTGCAGCACCTGGGTGGCGAAGCGCGGCCATCGGGTGGTGGCCGCCCGGGCGGTCGACAGGACGCCGAGCGCCGTGGACAGCGTGAGCAGGGCCAGCAGCACCACACCCGTGCCGCGGATGGCGAACCACAGCAGCATTACCGACTCCCCCCGGGGGGCAGCTCCGGCCAGGTGCCCTGAGTACGGACCCGGCCGCGCCGATCCACCAGCCGGGCGGGGGTGCCGCGATCGGCCAGCCAGCTCTCGGCCCGCTCACCCAGGACCAGCGCGGCGGTGCTGGCGGCGTTGGCCTGGACGCAGCTCTCGGCCCGCACCGTCGCGGTCCGCCAGGTGGGGCGTACCGGCACCCCGGTGGTCGGGTCCAGCAGATGGTGCTGCACCCGCCCGCCCGAGGTCCACGTGCGATGCACCGTCGTCGACGTGGCCACGCCGCCGCGGTCGAGCCGGACGTGCTCGGCCACCTCGCCATCCGGGTGCTCACTGATCGTGACGCTCCAACGGTGCGCGGTGTCCGTGGCCCGGCCCACGCGGACGTCCCCACCCAGGCTGAGGAGGCAGTCCACCCCCAGGTCGTTCGCGATCGCAGCCGCGATCCGGTCGCTGGCGAAGGCCTTGCCGGTGGCCCCCAGATCCAGGGCCGCCCCGCACGGCACCCGAAGTCGTCCCGCCGGATCGGTGCCGATCTCACGCCAGGCTCCGGTGCGGGGCGAGGGGGGCGGGATGTCGGCCGGACCACCCTGGTCCGCCTGGACCTGCGCCAGGTCCCGGTCGTATCCGGCCGCCGCCAGCGCCAGTCCCAACGTCGGGTCGACCGCTCCACCGGTGTCCGCCGCGACGCCCACGGCCACCTCGACGGCCTCGACGAGCAGCGGCGAGACCGCCACCCACGAGCCGGCACCGGCGTTCGCTCGGGTCAGGTCGGAATCGGCCCGGAACCGGCTGCAGGCCAGGTCCACCTCCGCGAGCAGCCGTTCGGCCAGCGGCCTGGCCCCATCGGCCCCGGGCGCGTCCGCCACGACGAGGACGACGTAGGTGCCCAGGGCCCGCCACCGTTCCAGGTGATAGCCGGCGGCCCGTGTTGCAGTGGTCGGCGAGCTCACGAGCCGCTGGTCGGTGCGGGCGGAGGTTCTTGGACCGGCGGCTGCGTCGCGGCCGGGGGCTTGGTCGTGGCCGGGGGCTTGGTCGTGGCGGAGGTGGTCTTCGCGGTGGTGGTTGTGCTCTTCGGAGCCGTCGCGGTCTTCGGGGCCGTCGTGGCGGTGCCGGCCTTCGTGGACGTGGTGGTCCTCGCCGCCGTGGTTCCCGGCGCGGCCTTCGCCGCGACCTGGTCGGTGGCCCGGACGGTGGCCCGGACGGTGGCCCGGACGGTGGCCCGGACGGTGGCCTGGTCGGTGGGCGTCGTGAGCACCACGACGGTGCGGTCCGCCGCGTCGCCGCGTGAGGCGGCCGTGGTCTCCTCCCGGATGACCGCCGGCGCCGCGACGTCCAGACTCTCCTGCTGCCGGGCCGCCTCCCGGCGCTCGGTCTCGGCCCGGGCCAGCCCCATCGTGACGGCGGTCGCCGCCACGGAGCCGAGCGCGATGCCACCGGTCATCCGCGCCACTAGGCGACGGGCGCGGGTGCGATCACCGGTGGACAGACGGGCCATGGGACCAG
>CAYYCE010000515.1:1740-2957 GCA_964469635.1 uncultured Kineosporiaceae bacterium | reverse complement strand
AGCAGGACTACGCCCTGGGGACCGCGCTGAACCAGCTGGTGCCGGGTGGTGTGGTCGTTGTCGCCGACGAGGCGGAACCAGCGACCCCGCTGCGCCGCCTCGCCCACCGCGTGAAGCGGCTGCCGGTGGTGGCGGCCACCTACCTTGTGACCCAGACCAGCACAAGGCCCGTGGCGGGGATCGGTCAGCGGATGCGCGCGGCCGGGTTTGTGGACGTGGCGGAGGAGGGGATGCTGTCGGGCGCATTCCTGCTCGCCCATGGCAGGCGGCCATGAGGGTGCTCAACCTTCCCGGCTACCTGCGCGACACCGCGTTCCGTTTCCTGCCCCACCGGGCTCGCACGGGACTGATCCCGATCGGCCGTCCCGGCCCGGAGTCGCCGGTGCTGGTGACCGGCAACTTCACCCTCACCGTCCGGCGGCTCGAGGAGGTGCTGGCCGGCCACAACGCCTGGCTGGTGGTTGCCAACTCGAAGGGCATCAACGTCTGGTGTGCAGCGGGCGGTGGGCATCTCACCCATCACGACATCATCACGGCGCTGCGGGTTGCACGTGTGGCGGACACCGTGACACGTCGCGAGGCGATCCTGCCCCAGCTCGCTGCCACCGGCGTGGAGCGCCGCGCTATCACCGAGGCGACGGGATTCGAGACACGTTGGGGCCCGGCGCGGCTCGAAGACCTACCCGCCTTCCTCGACCGGGGCGCGCGGGTGGTCAACACCGAGCGGTTCATGCGCTTCCCGCTATGGGAGCGGATGGAGATGGCGACGGCGTCGCTGGTGCCCATGCTCATCCTGGTGACTCCGATCGTGGCGCTCGTGTCCGGCGTTGTCACCGCGCTCGGCGCGGGCCTGGCGATGATGTCGGCGCTGGCCGGAACCTTCTCGCTGCTGCCATGGCTGCCGGTGAACGGACCGCGCAGGATGGTCCCGCTTGCCGGCTTCGCGCTGGCGGGCTGGCTCGCCGGCGCCGGGCTGGTCGCGCTTCTCGGCGCCGCAAGCCCAGCCCATCTCGCAGCCATCGCAGGCGCCGCCCTCAGCGCCGCGGCGCTCCTGTTCGCCGATCTCGCAGGCATGACACCGTGGCACCCGAGCTCGGTCAACACCGGCTCGAACCCCGCCACGATCACCCTCGACGAGACGCGCTGCACCGGTGCGGCGGACTGTGTGCAGGTCTGCCCACGACAGGTGCTGAAGATGAACGGCCGTCGCCGCAAGG
>CAYYCE010000515.1:408-1730 GCA_964469635.1 uncultured Kineosporiaceae bacterium | reverse complement strand
TAGAGATCCTCGAGCCCGGCCAGTGCATCCAGTGCGGCGCCTGCATCGTGCAGTGCCCCTTCGACGCCCTGCTGTTTCGCTACGCCGACGGCAGCACCGTCGAGGCACCGACCATCCGCAGCACGAGAATGAACATGCTCGGGAAGCGCCGCACCCTCCGACACTGACCTGGCCCAACTGCGACCCGAGCAACGGACAGCCACCCGGTGTTCGACGGCGAGCAGGCCAGGAACAGCCGAACGGTCGATGCCCGATGGTGACGTTGACGACAGCGAGGACCGGAGATGTCCGCCCTCTCCGGTTGGCTGGGGGACACCCGTCCGGGCGCCTGTCCTCACCATGACCACGACCGCCGGAGGCCCAGGACGGCGCCGGGTCCACGGCAACAACCCGTCACTTAGGCACCTTTAGGCTCATTGACCAGACGCGTCACTTCCATCCCGCCCTGTCTGTTTCCCGGGGCGCCCCGGGTGGGCGAACGGTAAAGTCGACCCTCAGGCGCCTCGACCGCGCTCCGCGTTTGGTTCATCCTGGGGGTTCTTGGCATGCCAGTGCCGCACCGTGTCGCCCACCCGTTCGGTGGTCGTCGGCGCCGGTCCGTCGTCGTGGCCACCGTCGCCGCCGTCGGGCTCGTCACCGCGCTCGTCGCAGCCAATGTCGCCACGGGCGATCCGATCGTGGCCGGGGCCGTGCCGGCCATCCACACGCCGAGCCACCCGCTGCCGTCTCCGAGCCCGGTTCCGGTCATGCCCAAGCTGCAGAACGGGGTTCGCCTTCCCAGTGAACCGGACACCTCGTGGTGGGGGACCAACGGGCGGGTCATGGACATGTCCGTCGTGGGCAACCGCGTCTACCTCGGCGGGTCCTTCGACTATGTCGGCCCGACCACCGGGTACGGGGCGATCACCTCGACCGGGACGGGCGAATTGCGGTCGGGCAACCCGCTCATCAACGGCGTCGTCCGGGCGGCCGTGCCGGACGGGGCTGGCGGCTGGTACGTCGGTGGCGACTTCCAGCGGGTCGGGTCGACCTACCAGCCCTCCCTGGCCCACCTCGCATCGGACGGCACGCTGGCGGACTGGAAGCCCATCCCCAAGGGTGAGGTCTACGCTCTCGCGCTGTCCGGCACCAAGCTCATCGTGGGCGGCATCTTCACCCAGATCGCTGGGGTGGCGGCGACGAACCTCGCCGTCGTCGACACGACGACCGGCAACCTCGTCGCCGGCTGGACCGCGCCCTCCCTCAACGGGGCGGTGCGCGCGATCGCCGTCTCGGGGAGCCGGATCTTCGTCGGCGGCCAGTTCACGACCGTCGGCGGCGTC
>CAYYCE010000515.1:0-398 GCA_964469635.1 uncultured Kineosporiaceae bacterium | reverse complement strand
ATCGAAGGCCACCGCCAACACGCCTTGCAGGTTCGGCTCTTCGGCGACGAAACTGGCGGTGGTGCCGGGTCCACTGACGCCGTAATCCGCCGTGGGCAGGAGCAGCAGACCCAGCCCGTCGGCGGCGTCGCCCGGCGTGGCCTCGTCGCGCTGTCCTTGGCGTCCGGCGCCGTCGACGCGACCTTCACCGGCTCGGTCGCCGGCATCGTCTACGCCCTCGACGTCGACGCTGCGAGCCAGAAGGTCTTCGTCGGAGGCACCTTCACCAGCGCGACCCTGTCCGGCGCCACGGCGTCCCGGTCCCGGCTGGCCGCCTTCAAGGTGACCGACGACGTCCTCGACCCCTTCGCCCCGGCCGCGAACGGCGCCGTCTACGCGATCGCCGTCGACGGGACGGG
>CAYYCE010000514.1:0-2962 GCA_964469635.1 uncultured Kineosporiaceae bacterium | reverse complement strand
TCCCCGTCGATCGACCAGGGCGACGGAAGGGGTGCTGCCGGCCGGCGACGACGAGCAGGGCGTCGCCGGCATCCGCGTGAAGCAATCTCGTCCGGCCCGGGCGAGGCGACGACCGATGCCGGGGCAAACTTGGTCCATGGTCCAGCCTCCGCCCTCCCGCTACCTGCTGCGGGCCAAAGATCTCGCCGACGCCCGCTATGCCGAACCGCTCACCGTCGACGACCTGGCCCGAGCGGCCGGACTGTCCCGGGCGCACTTCAGCGAGCAGTTCCGCCGCGCGTTCGGCGAGACGCCGCACGCCTACCTGCTCACCCGGCGGCTGGAGCGGGCGGCCGCCCTGCTGCGCCGACCCGACCGCCCCGTCATCGAGATCTGCCTGGCCGTGGGGCTGACCAGCGTCGGATCGTTCACCACCAGCTTCCGCCGGATGTACGGCCGGACGCCGACCGCCTACCGCGCGTCCTTCCCGCCGGCGGCGTCGCTGGCCCAGGTGCCGCCGTGTGTCGTGCGCGCCCACACCCGACCGCAGGTTCGTACGTTTCGAGAAGACCCGGCCTGACCGGTCGGCGTAGAACTGGACCCGACGACCACGATCACACCCGAGGAGATCCACCGATGTTGAGTCTGTCCAACAGCCAGCTGTGGGTGCACGACCAGGACGAGGCACTCGCCTTCTACGTCGACAAGATCGGCATGGAGGTGCGCTCGGACGTCACCGTGCCCGAGATGGGCAACTTCCGCTGGTTGGCGGTGGCGTTCCCGGGGCAGGAGACCGGGATCGTGCTGATGGCCGTTCCCGGTGCGCCCATGGCCGACGAGGCGACGGCCGCCCAGATCCGTGACCTGATGGGCAAGGGCATGGCGGGCACCGCGTTCCTGACGACGCCCGACTGCCAGAAGTCCTACGAGGAGCTGTCTGCCCGCGGCGTCGAGTTCGTCGAGCAGCCCCAGCGGCAGCTGTACGGCATCGACGCCGGGTTCCGCGACCCGTCCGGCAACAGCCTGAGGCTCACCCAGGTCTTCGACGGCCTCGGCCTATGAGCGCGTGATCAGGCACTTCCGGTGCGCGGCGTCCCGCTCCCGGGAGCGAGATCAGCGACGGCGTTGACAGCGCCCGCACCAGAACAGGTTTCGCCCCGCGAGCACCTGGGTGCGGATCCGGGAGCCGCAGTCCCGGCAGGGCTCGCCGGCCCGCTTGTAGACGTAGGACATCCGGGGCATCGGCGGGACCCGCCCGGACGACGCGTGCCCGGTCCGGGCGGTCTCGACCTGTTCGGCGACGGTCACGATCTGGCCCAGGGCCATCCCCAGGGGCATCAGCATCACCAGGTCGTCCCAGACTGCCTGCCAGCTGTGGCGTCTCACCTCGACGCCCGGGGTGAACGGGTTCAACCGGTTCCGGAACAACACCTCGCTGCGGTAGACGTTGCCGACGCCGGCCAGCACCGACTGGTCCATCAGTAGTTCGGCCAGTGAGCGCCGACTGCGCTGGAGCTTGACCCACCCGGGTTCGGGATCGGCGTCGGGGGCCAACGGGTCGGGGCCCAGCCGCCCGATGACCGAGGCCGCCTCCGCGGGCGAGATCACCGCGCACAGCGTGGGGCCGCGCAGATCGGCCACGGCGTGGGAGTTGACCAGCCGTAACCGCACCGCCCCGATGCGTGGCAGGCCGTCCCAGTCGGCCTCGGGCAGCGCCCGGGCGAACCGGGTCACCGCGAAGGTCCCGATCAGGCCGAGGTGGACGTTCAGCCAGGCCTCGTGATCGAATTCGACGAGCAGGTGCTTGCCGTGGGCCAGTGCCCGCACCAGCCGGTGACCGTCGAGCAGCGCCGCGCCGTCCGTGAACCGACCCTGCGGGCTGGTGATCCGCGGCCGGGTGCCTGCGAAGGCGGCGGCCAGATCGCGGGCCAGGGCGTGCAGGGTGTGGCCTTCGGGCATGTCGTCGAGGGTGTCATGACCGCCGGCCCGCCGGCGCGTACGGTTCGGGGCATGGACGTCGAGGCCGAGCTTGCCGACCTGGACGAGGCCCTGTGCCGGGCCGGGACCCCCGAACGGGCCGAGGGCGAGCGCCGCTACCTGAAGAGCGACCTGGTGCACCGTGGCGTGCGACTGCCGGTGCTGCGCACCATGACTCGGGCGCTGCTGCGGCGCCACCCCGGGCTCGACCGTGCCGACCTGCTCGCCCTGGTGCCTCGGCTGTGGGAGGAGCCCGCCGGGGCCGTGGTGTTCGAGCGCCGGATGATCGCCGTGCTGCTGCTCGAGGAACGGGTCGGCCTGCTCGAGCGGGACGATCTGGCGCTCGTCGAGCGGATGATCCGCACGGCGCACACCTGGGCCCTGGTCGACCCGCTCGCCGTCCGCGTCGCCGGCGGTCTGTTGACCGGACGGCCGTGGGCCGCCGAGGTGCTCGACCGCTGGGCTGCCGACGGCGACTTCTGGGTGCGACGCAGCGCATTGCTGGCCCACCTGCCGGGGCTGCGGTCCGGCGAGGGCGACCTGGATCGGTTCCTGCGGTATGCCGACGCCATGCTCGACGAGCGGGAGTTCTTCGTGCGCAAGGCGATCGGCTGGGTCCTGCGCGAGGTGGGCCGCCGGCGCGGCGACCAGGTGTTCGCCTGGCTGCTGCCGCGGGCCCGTCGGGCCGGCGGGGTGACGGTGCGCGAGGCGGTGAAGTACCTGTCCGAGGCCCAGCGCGACGCGGTCCTCGCGGCGCGCCGTCGCGTCGGCGACGCCGCGAGGCCTGCCTAGTGGCCTTCGAGCCTAGACGTCATCGAGCGCGCTCGCGTGGACCAGGCGCAGTTCTCGGTACCTGGCCGCGCCGCGACGGATGCGCTCCACCTCCTCGTCGGTGGTCTCGCGTTTGATCCGCCCGGGGGCGCCGAGCACCAGCGACCGCGGCGGGATCACGGCGCGCTCGGGTACCAGTGCCCCGGCACCGATCAGCGATCCGGCGCCGACCACG
>CAYYCE010000513.1:0-2963 GCA_964469635.1 uncultured Kineosporiaceae bacterium | reverse complement strand
ACGGATCTCCGCGAGCAGGGAGCCGATGTCCTGCGGCTTGACCACCCGGACGACGGTCTGGGCCCGGCCGGCCGCCTCGACGTTCTCGAGTACCGCGACACCGTACTTCTCGGCCAGCTCGGCGGCCCGCTCGGGACGCCGCTCGGTGATCACGACGTCCTGAGGGGTCCAGCCCGCCCGGAGCAGTCCGGAGAGCAGGGTCTCCCCCATCACCCCGGTCCCCAGGATCGCCACCTGCTCGCCCATCGACGTCCCCTAACCCTTGCTCATCAGCGAGCGGAGGAAGAACGCCACGTTGGCCGGACGCTCGGCCAGGCGGCGCATGAAGTAGCCGTACCAATCGGTGCCGTACGGCACGTAGACCCGGACCGTCTCGCCGTCCGCCGCCAACCGCCGCTGCTCGCCCGGGCGGATCCCGTAGAGCATCTGGAACTCGTAACTGCCCTGAGGTCGCTTGTTCTGGACCGCGAGCGCGTTGCCGATGTCGATCAGTCGCGGATCGTGGGTGGCCAGCATCGGATACCCCTGGCCGGCCATCAGGGTGCGGACGCAGCGCACATAGGCCAGGTCCACGTCCTTCTTGTTCGAGTAGGCCACCGACTCGGGCTCGCGGTAGGCCCCCTTGCACAGCCGCACGCGCGACCCCTCGTGGGCCAGATCCACGCAGTCGCCCTCGGTCCGGTACAGGTAGGACTGCAGGACGGCGCCCACCCACGGGTAGTCCCGTCGAAGCTCGCGAACCACCGACAGGGTGGAGTCGATCGAGGTGTGGTCCTCCATGTCCAGGGTCACCGTGGTCCCGGCGGCCTCGGCGGCGGCGCAGATCTCGTGGGCGTGCTCGAGGGCGATCCGCTCACCGTCCGCGCCGAGCGCCTGGCCGATGGCGGACAACTTGACCGAGACCTCGCACCGGCCGTCCTCGGCCAGGCCGGCGTCCGAGAGCGCCTCGAGCAGCGTGCGGTAGGCGTCGCGGACGGCGCGCGCCTGGGTGATGTCGACGGTGTCCTCGCCGAGGTGGTCGAGGGAGGTGAACAACCCCTGGTCGACCAGGTCCCCGCAGGCCGAGACGGCCTCGGCGACCTCGATACCCGGGACGTACCGTCGGACGACCGATCGGGAGACCGGCGCGGTCTCGACGAGGTCGCGCACCTGCCTGCTGTCGGCGGCCTGGAGCAAGGCCTCACGCAATACGTCCACGGCTCCCGCCTCCTCGGAGGTCGGCCCTCGGTGATCCGGTGCGCGATGGGCCGGTCGCGACACCGCAGGTCCCGCTGTGAAGGCTAGAGCACGACGTGGGACGGCGGGTCGTCACGGGGTACGTCGACGCAGCGTCGCGGCGCCCAGGGCGATCAGGGCGATCACGAAGGCCAGTACGATCCCGACGTCCTGCAGCACCTCGCCGGTGCCGTCGGCGTCGACCGTGATCGTGCCCATGGCGTCGACGGCGTAGGAGAGCGGGAGCACGTCGGACAGATACCTCAGGATCGTGGGCAGGCCGTCGCGGGGAACCAGCAGCCCGCACAGCAGGAACTGCGGCAGCACGAACGCCGGCAGGAACTGGACGGCCTGGAACTCGGTGGCCGCGAAGGCCGACAGGAACAGTCCCAGCGCCGTGCCCAGCAGGCAGTCGACGACCGCGACCAGCAGCAGCAGCCATGCGTCCCCGGCGACGTCCAGGCCCAGGACGAGGATCGCGAACGACCCGACGATCAGCGCCTGCACCGTGGCCACCAACCCGAAGGCGACGGCGTAGCCGGCGAGCAGGTCACCCTTGCCCAGCGGCATGGCGAGCAGCCGCTCCAGGGTTCCGGACTGCCGTTCCCGCAGCGTGGCGATGCTGGTCACCAGGAACATCACCAGGAACGGGAACATCCCCAGCAGCGGGGCCCCGATCCGGTCGAAGACCGGGGTGTTCTGATAGATCCAGGCCAGCAGGCCCATGAGGACGCAGGGGGCGACCAGCAGCAGGGCCACGGTGCGGTGGTCGTGCCGCAACTGGCGCAGCACCCGCGCGGCGGTGGCCAGCGTCAGCCGGAGACTCATGCGCGCCCCCCGCCCTCGCTCGAGTGGTCCGCATGGCGGCCGTGCCGGGCACCCTGGGTCGCCGCGGCACGGTCCACCAGGGCGAGGAAGGCCTGCTCGGCGTCCGGAGCTCCGGTGGCGGTGAGCACGCCGTCCAGGGTGTCGTCGGCGAGCATCTCGCCCGAGCGCATCAGCAGCAGCCGGTCGCAGCGCACCGCCTCGTCCATCACGTGGCTGGACACCAGCAGGGTGGCCCCGTCGGCGGCCAGTCGCCGGAAGATCACCCACAGGTCCCGGCGCAGCACCGGGTCCAGTCCCACCGTCGGCTCGTCGAGCACCAGGAGCTGCGGGGAGCCGACCAGCGCCACCGCCAGCGAGACCCGCGAGCCCTGCCCACCGGACAGGTTGCGGACGGCGGCCTCGGCGTGATCGCTCAGATCGACCATGGTGAGGATCCGGGCCACCTCGCGGTCCAGGTCCGCGCGCGCGGTCCCCGCGACGGCGGCGAAGTAGCGCACGTTCTCGGCGACAGTCAGGTCCTGGTAGACCGCGGGGTCCTGGGTGCGGTAGCCGATCATCCGGCGCAGCGGGGCCGACCCGGCGGGCAGCCCGAACACCTCGACCGTGCCCCCGGCGACCTTCTGCACGCCCACGATCGAGCGCATCAGGGTGGACTTGCCGCAGCCGCTCGGCCCCAGGAGACCGACCACCTGACCGACGGGGATGTCGAGACGGAGTCCGTCCAGGACGACACGTTTCCCGCGCACGACCCGCAGCCCGTCGATGTGGACGGCCCCGGTCGTCGCCGCGGCTACCTCATCGGCCCTGGACACGTCCCCGAACGTAGTCGCGGCCGCGGGCCCCTCACCCCCCCTCCCGGTGATCAGGCACTTTGATGCATGATCACGGGGAGGGGGAGGCGAGGGCGGCCGCGAGGTTCA
>CAYYCE010000512.1:2166-2968 GCA_964469635.1 uncultured Kineosporiaceae bacterium | reverse complement strand
CGCAGGCCGTCATCCAGATCGGGGAGCTGCCCGAGCTCCGCTGCGACCCGAACCACCTGCACCACGTCTTCCAGAACCTGCTGTCGAACGCCCTGAAGTACCGGCGGGGGGATGCCCCGCGGGTCGTGGTCACCGCTTGGCGGGAGGGCCGCTACTGGCATTTCTCGGTGGCGGACAACGGCATCGGGTTCAAGCAGGAATACGCCGAGCAGATCTTCGGAATGTTCCAGCGGCTGGTGAGCCGCCACGAGTACGGCGGAACCGGCATCGGTCTGGCGCTGGTGTCGAAGATCATCGAGAACCACGGCGGACGGGTCTGGGCCACGTCCGAACCCGGGGTCGGCACCACCCTCGAGTTCCTCCTCCCGGCGGGCTCCGAGCCCGACGCCGAGGGGCGGCAACCCCACCACGGCGTCCTCGCCTCCTCGGGACGTCCGACGCGGCGGGAGGTGACGGTGTCGTGAAGGCACCACTCGGTGAGGACCTGATGGACCTGCATGACTACCGGCTGCTCCTGGTGGAGGACGACGACGGCGACGCGGGACTGGTCACCTGGGCGTTGAGACGCCAATCGGAGTTCTCCTACGCCCTCGACCACGTGCGCACCCTGGACGAGTGCCTGGAGGCCTGCGACCGCACGCCCTACGACATCGTCCTGCTGGACCTCAACCTGCCCGGCAGCAGCAACCTGGACACCGTCCGGACGGTCGTGAAGGCCACCACCCCCGCGGTGATCGTCATCACCGGGGTGGACGACCGGGCGACGGCACTGCAGGCCGTCCAGACGGGTGTCCAGGACTAC
>CAYYCE010000512.1:0-2156 GCA_964469635.1 uncultured Kineosporiaceae bacterium | reverse complement strand
CCTGGTCAAGCACGAGGTGAAACCGCACGAGATCTGCCGCGCCATCCGATACGCCGTCGAGCGCAAGCAGGCCCACGACGCGCTGCTGCGGGTCCGCGAGGACTTCCTGTCCCACATCTCCCACGAGCTCCGCACCCCGCTGACGGCCGCCGTCGGCGCTCTGGAGATGCTCCTGGACGGCGACGGCGGTTCGCTGGAACCAACCGGGACCCGGCTGACGGAGATCGTGAACAGCAACCTCCTGCTCCTGCGCACCATGGTCGGTGACCTCGTCGACACCACCATGGTCAGGTCGGGCAAGCTCACCCTGGATCCGCGTCCCACCCACCCCGAGACGCTCGTCGCCCGTGTTCTGGACACCCTCTCGCCCCTCGCCCAGCGGGGGAGGCTCTCCCTCCACCGGCAGGTCGAGCCCGTGGGTCTCGTGCTGGCCGACGAGCAGCGGATCACCCAGGTGCTCACCAATCTGGTGTCCAACGCCATCAAGTACACCCCACCGTCGGGCTCCGTGACCGTCACCTGCCACAGCCCCGAACCGGGGTGGGCGGCCTTCGACGTCCAGGACACGGGCCTGGGGATCGCCGAGGAGAACCTGCCCCACCTCTTCGACCGGCTCTACCAGGTTCCCAAGGACCGGATCGCCACCAGCCACCGGGGCCTCGGACTGGGCCTGCACATCTCCCGGAACATCGTCCAGGCACACGGCGGGCGGATGTGTGTCCACAGCACTCCCGGTGCGGGTTCCACGTTCACCTTCACCCTGCCGATCGCCGCCTGATCCCACGCGGGGCCACCGCACGAGAGCTCGATCCGGTGCGGCGTTGGCTCCATACTGTCTCCATGCCCGGACGGAATTCGCGACGGCGTGGGTGCAGTGGCACGCCGAGCACGCCTGACCTGTGAGGATCGTGCGCGCGGGCGTCGCCCACGCCGAAATGGTCGGTTGCATGCTGGATGAGTTCAACACCGAGTTCGACGCCCCGACGCCCGGCGCGGCCCAGTTGGGCGCCCGGTTCGCACGGCTGCTCGCCAGGGACGACGTGGTGGTCCTGGTGGCCGGAGGCGACGAGACCTCCGACGGTTTCGCCCTGCTGACGCTTCGACCCACGCCGTACTACGACGGTCCGCTGGCCCAATTGGAGGAGCTGTACGTCCGGCCTGGGCAGCGCGGCCGGGGCCTCGGGAGCGCTCTGCTGGAGACGGCGGTCCGGCTGGTGCGCGACCACCAGGGCGGCGAGATCCACATCAACGTCGACGAGGTCGACATCGACGCCCGCCGCTTCTACGAACGACACGGTTTCGTCACCGTCGAACCGGGCACCGACCACAGGATGCTCTGCTATCTCAGGGAACTGTGACCCGCCCCGCGCACATCGGGCGTCCGGCCGGCCGGGCCGGCGCGCCCCCACGGCGCGGGACCATTGCCCCGCCCGATGTTCCGGGCCCGGCCGTAGCCTCCGAGAACACACCGGGAGGTGCCTCATGGCCAACACCGCCGACGTTCCCTATGCGGATCCCGAGCCGTTGTCGGAACAAGTCGAAGAGTGCCAGTGCCTCGAGGCCGAGTGCGCTGCCCACGGGGTGAATCTGCACCCCGCCCACCACGACGCCGTTCATGCCGAGCATGCGTCCGTCACGATCGACGAGGCGACCCGGCACATGGTGGACGATCTGCCCGACTACGGGGCCTGAGCGCCGCAGCCGGGGGCCGCCCTTGCGGCTGGCAGACTGGATGCGTGACCGAGCGCACTGCCAGCTCCACGGCCGTCCTCGTCTGCCAGGGTCGGGCAACGGCCGACGGCCGGTATGGCGTGGGCCGGTTCTCCGACCCGATCGCGCTGAAGCTGCTGGACCCTGCGGATCGTCTCGTCGTGGATCGGGTGCGCGCCGACCGGGTACCCCCTGAGGCGGCCGACCGGATCGCCTACGAGCTGGTTCGCAGGAGCGGGCTGACGATGGTGCCACGGACCGTCTCGATCGACGACGCGATCCGCGAACACGCCGCCGGCCAACTCGTCGTGCTCGGTGCGGGACTCGACGCGCGGGCGTGGCGGATGTCCGAGCTGGCCCGAACCACGGTGTTCGAGGTCGACCACCTGGCCTCGCAACAGGACAAGCTGCGCCGGGTCGGCGATCTCGCGCCGGCGGCCGGACGG
>CAYYCE010000511.1:0-2971 GCA_964469635.1 uncultured Kineosporiaceae bacterium | reverse complement strand
GCTAGCTACGGGCTGGCCGCCGTCCAACGGCACGACTAGGCACTCGTGCAGCAACCGGAGAGGTGCGTCGAGTAGGGAACGAGGTCCCCACCATCAGCAGGGTGTCGCACCCTCCATCAGCTGGTGGGTCCCTCCTCAGGCTCATCGCGGCGGCTACTACGCCAAGGTCCATCAGGCGTTGCGACGATGGGTCAGCGACGACTTCCCGTTCCAGGATCCGTACTACTCCAACGCGCAGCTGCCCTGGACGGTGTGAGGGCCGGGGAGCGCCGCTTCGCTCGTGAAGATGGTCACTGGGTCGGCGGAGGCGGGGGTGTCAGATCCAGTAGGTGTCGTGGCGGAGCATGAACTCCACGCGCTCCTCGTCGGTCATGGGGTTGGCGGCTGATGCGGCGAGGGTTTCGAAGTAGTCCTCGCGCGGTGCGCCGGGTGTGAACATGAGCAGCATGGAGGCGTGGTTCCCGCCGCGGAAGCCGTGCAGGCCGCCGTAGGGGACGAAGAGGAAGTCCCCGGGTCGGCCGGTCGTCCAGCCGGTGCCGTCGTAGAGTGCGACCTCGCCGCTGAGGATGTAGAAGGCTTCGGTGATGGCGCGGTGGAAGTGTGGTTCGGGTCCGGACTCCTCCGGTCCGAAGGTCCACCGGTAGAGGCCGAGGGTGTGGTCGGTCTGGTCTCCGGTGGCGAGGTATTCGCAGGTTCCACCGGAGCCGTAGGTGATCTCGGGTTCGGCCTCGGTGCGGCGGATCCATCCGGACGCCTCGCCGGTGGTGCCGCGGTAGCGGTCGGGTGGGTAGGGCCGGTGTATGGGCGTACTCATGGCTCCTCGTTTCCCTGACGGAAGGTCGCGTGTGATCAGCTCTTCTTCAGCTCTTCGGCGAACATGACGAGGATGCCGCTGGGGCCGCGTAGGTAGGTGAGCTTGTAGAGGTCCCGGTACGTCGCCACGCCGCGCAGCGGGTGGTAGCCGTGCCCGGCCGCGATCGTCACGGCTTCGTCGATGTCGTCCACCGTGAAGGCGACTCGGTGCATCCCGATCTCGTTGGGCCGGAGTTCTGGCGCGACTGCGAAGACGCGGCGCCAGGGCTTGGCTCATTCCTGAGGCGTCAGTAGGACGACCGGGATCTGGCGATCGGTCTTCGTGCGTATTCCGCATAGAGCGGGAAGATGCGCACCATTTGAGGCCAGAGGACCTCGCGTTCGGTGGTGAGGCCAAACGGGGCCCGACCCGTGAAGCGTCGAGCGCCGACCTGCACGCCGACGCTGGGGTCGACCTGGTCGAGGACGAAGTCGTCGCCGACAGTGCCATAGATCAGGCAGGTGCGGCGTGGTCGAGATCATCGCCGACTGCCATGGTGCGGGTCCCTTCCGACGGGTGGTGCTTCGGTGCTGCCGGCTGGTGTCGCGCCGGGGGAGGGGAGGATCATGCGTGCAGGGTGGGCCGATAGGTGAGTTCCTGGATGTTCCCGTCCAGGGTGAGCGCCTGGATCAGTTCGAGGTCGAAGTCGGCCGCGCCGTGGAGGATCGGGTCCGCTCCGGTCTGTCCTGTGATCACGGGGAAGATGGTCACTTGGATGTAGTCGACCAGACCGGCGGCCATCAGCGCCCGGTTCATCGACAGGCTGCCGTGGGAACGCAGGGGTATCGACGATTCGTGTTTGAGTCGGGCGACGATGTCCACGGCGTCACCACTGGCGACGGTGGCGTCCGGCCAGTCGAGCGGTTCGCGCAGCGTGGTAGAGACCACGGTGGTAGGCAGGTTCCGCATCCGGGTGACCCAGGGGTCGCGGACATCGGACTCCTCGGTGCTTGCGGCCAGCATGTCCACGAAGGCGCGATAGGTGGTGGCCCCGAACACCATCCGCTGTTCGTCGTTGTACAGCGTGAGGCGGTGGGCCAGGAGTTCCGGGCCCTGTTTGCCCCAGTAGCCACCCCAGTCGCCGCTGGCCGTGCCGTAGCCGTCCAGGCTGGAGAAGACGTCGAAGGTATACGTGGCGGTCATGGTGTGCTCCTGACTGCGGTGCCGTGGACTAGGGATGGGTGGGCAGGTGATGGGGAGCGTCGGGGAGCATCGCGGGGGACCACGGCGACTGGCAATGAACCATCGACCCTTCCTTAATGCGAACTCTCTCGCGCTTGATACCGTAAGCGGTCGATACGCCTAACGCAAGCGCGTTCGCGGTAGACTGGATGCGCGACCTCGGGTGTGAAACCGGTGCAGCGGCCCAACGGCCGATCCGCTCGGATCCGGGAGCAGGTGCACCGTGCGGTGCTCGACCTGGTCGGCATCCACGACATCGACCAGCTGTCGATACCGCTGGTGGCCGAGCGGTCGAATGTCCATCCGGCGACTGTCTACCGACGGTGGGGTGACATGCCCACGCTGCTTCAGGACGTCGTCGCCGCGGGCCCGTAGTGCGCCGCTGCCCGACACCGGCAGCCTTCGCCGGGACCTCAACGAATACGCCCTATCGAACAGCCGGCGGTGCATATGATCGACAGCACGTCGGTGCTCGTCCCGACCACCTTCGCCTGGCATGTCCTGGTGACCGACGCCTCCGGCGACGTGCTCGACGAATCGACATCTGATCCGGACGTGGTGCACGGCAGGTCAGTGGACCGGCTCGACACCATCGAGTGCACATTCGCGCAGTTCGCCTACCACGACTGGCCCGATGTAGGCCCGGTGACCATCGAGGTCGATGGGACCGTCGAGGCCTACCGCCCCCACTGAGCCCCCTCTGCGGGTCGGGCGGCAGTCGCGCAGGTGGCTACAGACGTCGCCACCGGATCCTTGGGCATGCTGGTCTACGCGGCTGGATTGCCGTACGCGGCACATACGCTCGACGGCCTGGCCGGTCGCGGCCGCCCTTGGTGGTGTCCTCGACGACGAACCGGCCGCCGTCAGCGTGTCTTTGACCGTAGTAGCTGACTTATGTTCTCAAGTATAGTTTGTACATCTCGTAGTCCGTTTGTT
>CAYYCE010000510.1:0-2974 GCA_964469635.1 uncultured Kineosporiaceae bacterium | reverse complement strand
CCGAAAATTCCGGCCTGAATATGGTGCAATCGCAAGCACTTGGAATGGCGGCCTTCGGAACGACGGCAAAACACCCGCAGACCCCTTGGTTCTAGGGACTTTTGCACGATCCGGCGATCAGGCCCGAACCCGCGCTCTGGGCACGGTTCTGGGTTGTCAGGTTTCGACCCAGATGTTGTCGTGCTCGGCGTAGAACCGCGCGCGGTCGGCCTCGGTCAGCGCCCCGAGCCCCGCTGCCAGACCCTCGAAGTACCCTTCCCGAGGCGCACCCGGAGCGAACAGCAGGAGCATCGATGCCGGGCCCGCCTCGGGCAGGTTCCGGAAACCGTGGATCCCGCCCTCGGGCACGTGGAAGTGGTCGCCTGGCCTGGCGTCGATCCAGCGCCGACCGTCGTAGAGCTGGACCACCCCGTCGAGCACGTAGAAGGACTCGCTCATGGTGCGGTGGAAGTGGGGGCCGGGGCCGGTCTGCTGTGGTCCGAACACCCACCGGTACAGGCCGAACCGGCCGCCGCCGGAGTCGCTCCTGGTGAGGTAGTCGACCTGCACCCCCGAGGGGTAGACCAGGTCGGGAGCCTGCGAGCGTGGCCTCAGCCGGCCACTGACCTCGCCGGATCCGGAATACAGGGACGGTGGATACGACATTCACCAGGTGTACCCCATCGGAACAGGGACGACGAGCGACCGGAGGCATGCGCATGGTGTTCACCGACGACGAGCGGCACTTCCTCGGCGCAGGCACCCGAACCGGGATCCTGGCCTACACCGCCTCGGACGGCCGACCGCTCGCCGTCCCGGTCTGGTTCGTACCGGACGGCGACGACCTGGTCTTCACGACGGGGACGACCTCGGCGAAGGCCGCCGCGATGCGGCGCGACCCCCGGGTGACGATCTGCGTCGACCTGGACCGGCCGCCCTATGCCTTCGTGCAGGTGCAGGGCACCGTGACGTTGTCGCAGGACGTCGCGGCCATGCTCCCGCACGCCACCGCCATCGGCGGGCGCTACATGGGAGCCGACCGCGCCGAGGAGTTCGGCCGCCGCAACGCGGTCGAGGGCGAACTGCTGGTCCGGCTCACACCGTCCCGGGTGATCTCGAGCATGGACGTCACGGCCTGAGCCCCGTCGGCGTGAGCCCGGTCCGTCGTGGTCAGTGCGCCGCGAGTTCTGCGGTCGCCGTCATCGCGACCCGACCGTCCGGCCCCTCGGCGACCAGGCGCACCGCGGCCTCGCCGTCCGGCGTCGCGACCACCCGGAACGGGGCCAGGTCGAACAGCGGCGCAGTCCCCCGGAACGTGAAGCCCGTCACCGGCCGGGTGGAGTTGTGGCGCACCAGCTCCATCAACAGCACCGCGGTCAGCGGACCATGCACCACCAGGCCCGGGTACCCCTCGACTCCGGTGACATAGTCGCGGTCGTAGTGAATCCGGTGGGCGTTGAAGGTCAGCGCCGAGAACCGCAGCAGCAGAGTGGGTTCGGGCGTCACGATGCGGGTCCACGACCCCTGTGGCGGCGGCGGCCAGGCGACGACGGGCGGGGCCGGCACCGGCGCACCGGCCTCGCGATAGACGATGTCCTGCTCCTCCACCAGGCAGACCTCGCCGTCCTGGGTCACGGTGTACTCCATCGTCACGAAGGCCAGCCGCCCGCTGCGCCCCTCCTTGTGGGACACCTCGCGGATCACCCCGTGGCGGGTCGCCGGCCCACCCACGCGCAACGGCCGATGGAACCGCATCCGGGCTCCGGCGAACATCCGGCGGGGCAACTCGATCGGCGGCATGAAACCGCCCCGGCGCGGGTGACCGTCCGGCCCCAACTGCGACTGCGGCGCGTGGGGCAGGAAGTAGAACCAATGCCACAGCGGCGGCACCGCGGCGCCGTCGGGGAAGGAGGAGACGGCGTCGTCCAGGGTGGCCGCCGCGGCCGCCAGCGGTGCCGGTGCGATCAGGTCGGTCACCGACTCGGTGGCACCGACCCATTCCCGTGCCGACTCGGGCACGCCGCCCACCTCCTAGTGAACGTCCACGGGGCCGGCCACGACGTGGGCGTCCCGCAGCGTCCCGATCTCGTGGTCGGACAGGCCCAGGACGCCGGCCAGCACCTCGTCGGTGTGCTCGCCCAGCCGGGGCGCTCGGACCGCTGGCAGCCGGGGCTCGGTCGAGAACTGCAGCGGGGAGCCGGGCATCAGGTACCGGCCGATGTCGGGCTGATCCAGCATGGCGAACATCGGGTTGGCCTCCGAGCACCGGGGATCGTCCTCGACCATCTGCCGGAAGGTCTGGTACGGCCCCCAGCACACGTGGGTGCCGTGGAAGACTGCCTCGACCTCGGCCAGAGGGCGGGCACGGAACCACGGCCGCAGGACGGCGGTGATCGCCTCGCGGGCGGCGAACCGGTCCCCCTCGCGGGACAGGTCGACCTCCAGCAAGGACTCCACCAGGGCCATCTTGCCGGTCAGGCCGGTGGTCTCGAGCAACGCGTCCCACTGGTGATGGGTGATCGCCACGACGTAGACGTAGCGCCCGTCCCCGGTCTCGAACTCGCAGCCGTAGTTGCCGAACAGGTAGTTGCCGCACGACCGGCGGTCGGTGTCGTTGACCTGCACCTCGCCGATGTACCCGAGATGACCCATCATGGCGAAGGCGACGTCGGCCAGCGGCAGGTGGATGTCCTCGCCCCGGCCGGTCCGTCGGCGGGCCCGCTCGGCGGCCAGGATCCCCATCGCGGCGGTGACCCCGGCGATCGCGTCCCAGGCGGGCAGCACGTGATTCATCGGGTTGACCGCCTTGCCGCCGTGTTCGGGGCCGGTGACGAACGGGAACCCGACCGCGCAGTTGAGCGTGTAGTCCACGGCGGTTGAACCGTCCGGGTTGCCGGTCACGTTCATCATGATCAGGTCCTCGCGGGCCCGGCTCAAGGCCTCGTAGCCCAGCCAGCCGGAGGCCGGGAAGTTGGTCAGGAAGATCCCCCCGCCC
>CAYYCE010000509.1:0-2979 GCA_964469635.1 uncultured Kineosporiaceae bacterium | reverse complement strand
ACCGGCAGGGACCTGGACGCGCCCGCCTATTCCCCCGTCGGCCAAGGCCCCGTCGTCGGCAGTGATCGCTGTCCGGTACCCGCGCAACGCCTGCGCGAACACCGGTGTCCGAGTGTTCACGTGGGCCAGGCGCTGCTCCAGCAGGCGGTCGACGGCACCCGCCACCATGGCGTCGTCGGTGCCGGCCAGCGCGGGATCCGCGTCCACGGCGTCGGCTTCGAGGGTGAACAGCCAGGAGTCGAGCAGCGCCCGACAGGCACTGGGCGGCATGGCCGCCGTCCGCAGCGACTCGGTGATCCGCCGATACACCGTCTCCAGCCGGTGCAGCGGGGTCTGGGTCTCCGAGATCTGCACCTCGGCCGCTGCGAATCCCCGTCGCAGGGCCTGTTCGGCGATGTAGCGGGTGGTGAACGTCTTGCCCGAGCCGTACTCCCCGCGCACCGCCTTGAACGCCGCGCCGCCACCGGCCACGGTGTCCAGCTCGGCGTCCACGGCCGCCGTGAATCGCTCGACACCGACGGCGAAGAGATCCAGACCGTTGGCCGGCACCGTGCCCCGACGCAGCGCGTCGATCACCTCACGTCGCCGACGCGGCGAGACCGGTGGACCTGACGTCATGCGCCCACCTCACAGGGTGGCGTTAGCGACTTCAAGCAGGACGGCGCCGAAGTAGCCGTGGGGTATCGAGTGTCCCGGGTCATGGGATGCCCTGGGAGGTCAGGTAGGCGTCCAGCTCCAGATAGGCGTGGAGCTTGCTCCGCATGGTCTCGACGGCTGCGGGCGAGTCGCCGACCCAGACCGTCGAGCGAGCTCGTTCTGCAACGGCGGACAACCCGATGACGGCCGCGGCCCGCACGCCCAAGGCGTCGGCGAGGACCACCAGTTCATCGCCGGCAAGGGGACGGTCCCCGGATTCGATGCGGGAGTACGTCTGCTGGGAGAGCCCGAGCGCCTGGGCTACGGCCTTCTGCGAGAGGCCCGAGGCTTTGCGTGTCTGCCTTACCCGGCGGCCCAGCTCGACGTGGTCAAGAGTCATGGTGAGTGCCTTCGCTTGGTTCCCAGTAGCCAACGGCGGTCACGTCCGGAGCTCGTAGTAACTGTCACGTTGACGCCGTCGACCCACCAGGGCGACGCGACCGGCGTCGCGCAGTTGCCGGAGGGCGTACTGGACCTGACGGGCCGACAGACCCGTTGCGGCCACCAGCTCGACCGCCGTCCTCGGCCCGGCTTCGAGGTGAGAGACAATCGCTTCCCGATTCGCGCGACGGCCTGGGCTCGCACCGGGGCCACCCATATCCATGGCCGGCACCCTGGCAGCCACCGTCCGGTCGGCCAGCCGATACACCCGGCCCCCGCGTTCCCCTTCCGCGCTGGCCACCCCAGCATCGACCAGTCCCGCCAGTTCCTGCCGAGCCTCGCGTGAGTCCATGGGAAATGTCTCGCGGAACGTCTTGTTGGTCCAGGTCTGGCCGTGGCGCATCGCGACCAGTGCGTGGCGTTGCCGGTCGCTGAGAGAGGTCGCAGCAGGCAGAGACGCCAACCACTCCAGGTCGTCGGCGGCCAGCAGGGCATGGTTCGGAACCGCAACGGTGAAGCTGATGCCCTGGTCGTGGAACCGGGGAGGGACCAGGCCGGCCTCACGAAGGCTGGACAGCACGGCGGGAATCCCCGATGCGAGAGCTTCGACGACGCGGTTGCCCTCCGCGCTGCGCACGTTCTGACAGATCCGCAGCAGGTAGCCGTTGCGAGCGGAGCTGACTCCGGTCGTGCCCAGCCGATCGACCGTGATCCCCCATAGGCCTCCTGGATTGCTCAGCACGAGCTGTCGGCCGTCCAACCGCAGGGTGACGGCTCGGGTCAGGGCGTGCGGACCGAGATCGCGGTGGATCAACGCATTGGACAGCAACTCCCGGACGGCCTCGACCGGGAACTCCGGTTCGTCGCGACCCTGACCATCGGCGCCGAACCGGATGCGGGTGGTGGTGTTGCGTTGCACCCACCGCAGCGCCTCGTCGAGCATCAGCGGGACCGGCCCGTCGAAGCGGCGCGCGTCCGCCGCCCGCGTCCCGGGCGGGTCCTCGCTGCGCGGGGCGACGTGGGCCTGGATCACGCAGTTCGGGACGTGCTGCTGCGGGTACACCCCGAGCGCGAGCAACCCCGCCAGAGTGAGCTCGCGCTCTGGTCCGGTGGTGACCCCGGTGCGGAAGAGGATCTCGTCGTCCGCCATGGCGGCCAGGGCCGTCGACGATGCACGGCAGGACGCCACATAGGAGGCCAGGAGGTCCGGGCGCAGATCGGCCGTGGTGGTGCCGGCCACCGGCTGTTGATCGAAGACCGGGGTGGAGCGGTTGGCGACGAAGGCCTGCTCCTCGACCTGGGACAGTTCGTAGTCGCCGTCGTAGGACCTCAGGTAGGCCTTGCCCGAGGAGATCACCCGACAGGGTTTCCCGTGAGCGGCCACCTCGTGGATCGCGGCCACGAGGACGTCGGCGCCCTCGAACCGCAGACCCCAGGACTCGAAGGTGACCGGTGGATCCAGCGCTCGCCGCGCCTTGGCGGCCAGCGTGCTCTGGCATGCGACCACGTCGTAGACGCCGACGGCGGCGAACCCGTCGCTCTCGTCCACGCCGAAGATGATCGTGCCCCCGCCCGGGAGGTTCGCGAACGCGGACAGAGTGGGCAGGATGGTGTCCGGGAAACCGCTGGCAGCCCGCTTGACCTCGACCTCCGAAGTGTCGCTGCCCTCGGCCCGCAGATCCGCGACGAGGCTGGTCAGCTCGCCCAGATCCACAGCGGAAATGTACAACACATTTGTCGAAGAACCGGGACGTTTGTTGAAGTAAATGTCGAAGTGGAGGTCAGCAACGCTCCTGGCTGCTGAGGGCCGGTCCTGGTCAGAGCGGCACCTGGAACTGCTCGCGCAACAGCCGCGCGTCGAGGCTGACCGCTCCGGTGGCGGGCTCGACCGCCAACACCGCG
>CAYYCE010000508.1:0-2980 GCA_964469635.1 uncultured Kineosporiaceae bacterium | reverse complement strand
GCACGCGCGCATCCGCCAGATCATCCAGCAGGTGGCCCAGGACATCGAGGACGCCAAGTACGGCGACACCGAGAGCTCGATCCGGGGTCTGCACAGCATGAACGAGCGGCAGCGCGCCACTCGGCTCGTACAGGCCGACAAGCAACTGCACGTCTCCTACGAGACGCTGCGGCTGACCGTCGAGTTCTTCAGCCAGATCAATGAGGACGTCATCTCCCGCATCGAGCAGGAACACTCCTCCCACCGCCTCTCCAACATGATGTTCGGCAACGCCGTCCTCATCTACGAGCTGACGAACTCCGCCATCGAGTACATCGAGAACTTCCTCATCGATGGCGCCGGCGATCTCCAGGCGATCCATGCGGAGATGCAGGAGCGGATCGCGCGGGCCCGCTCGGACCAGCAGCGCCTCGCCGAGTCGGCTCACGACGAGAACATCGAGCAGTCGGTGCGAACCAGCGTGCTGCGGGACGTCGAACACCGCGACGCGGCGATCACGACCCTCGAGGAGGAATGGGCGGCCTACGTCCAGGAGACGGACCAGTTCCACACGCGGGTCGGCGAGGTCGCGCAGAAACTGCCCACCCTTCGCCTGATCCGCGACAACGCCCGGGTGCAGCTCAACGTGCTCGAACTGGTGGCCATGCTCCGGTTCCTCAGACAGAACTCGGACGCGCTACGGGCGACCATCGACAGCCTGAAGTCGTTCCGGCTGGCTCCGCTCACTCCCACCCGGGTACGGCGGCTGCTCAACATTCACGAATAGGTACCCCGGGGAAGGACGACTCGCTCATGGACGACGCTGAGGTCCGGCGTGCCTCGACCCCCGAACTCGAAGCGCGGCTGCGGGACGCCGCACTGCCGGCCGACGTCCGGAACGCCATCTCGGAGGAGCTGACCAGGCGGTACACCGAGAACCTCCTCGGCGGGGACGCGCCGTCCGGTTCGGGGAGGCAGTCCGCGGCGCCACCCGACCCGCCTCGGGTGCCACCCCCGGCGGCGTCCCGTCCCCCCACCACGGGGGGATCCGGTGTGCCCGCGAAGAGATCCGGCGCGGCCGGGAGGATCCTCGCCGTCGCCCTCCTGGTCATCGGCGGGATCGCCGTCTTCCAGTGGCTCGCCGGTTCCCTGTCCTCCGGTGGCTCCGGCGGCTCCGGCCCGACCTCGCGCACCACCCTGGGCTACACCTGCCTCACCCCGTTCGGGCGCTGCCCGCTGGCCTCAGGCCTGCCGATCGACTCGCCGTGCCAGTGCTTCCGGTTCGACGGGACCGCCGACTCCGGCACGGTGCAGTAGTCGCACGGGTCTCAGGACGCCGCGAAGCCGTCGGCGAGCACCCCGTGCCAGCGGTCGATGTCGGCGTCCTCGAGCGACCGGGGATCCAACGCGTAGTCGTGGAGCTTCGCCGGCCACACCACGTGCACGTCGTCGATCACCAGGGGCCGCCGCCGGATCAGCGGCCACTCCGCCTCGACCAGGCAGAGCACGCCGGTCACGGGCACCGCCGCGCCCTCGGCGGACGCGAGACAGTCCCTCACCTCCTTGAGCTGAGCGTGCATGCCCTGCACCATGTGGGACCCGTCGCGCCGGCCCACCATGAGTCTGTGGCTGCGGGGCTGCTCCCTGCCGTCCCCGGCCTGCAACCGAACCCGCCCACGATGGTTCTTGGCGTCGATGACCAACACCCCGGCCGGCGCGACCGCGATGTGGTCGATGCTGGCCTCCGTCCTGGGGATGCGTCGGTCGTGCAGCAGCCGCACACCCTCGGGTGTCAGTTCGTCGAGCCGATCGGCCACCACCTTCTCGCCGTGGTGCATCGGCAGCCCGGACGGCGGGGCCGCGGCCTGCGCGGCTGCGACGCAGGCCTGGCACGTGATCGTCGCGGTCTCGCGGTCGACGACGGCCCGGGCTCCGGCCGGGACACCGGCTCCACATCCGACGCACGAACCCGCCTCACGCAACGCGATCAGTCTCGGGGCACCTGGCATGTCCACCTCCAACCCGGCCTCGGCCGTCTCGGTTCCTTGGGACGCTCCGTCGGCTCCGTCGTCCAGTTCATGAGGGGAAACTCGGAATTCATTTGAAATCGTACATCTGTTCGATTAGACTACGTACATGCCGACGCCACCGGAACCGCCCACCGCCACCGACGTGGCGGGGTGGGTGCGCGCGGCCGGCGACGTGGTCTCGGGGTTGCAGGCCTGCCTGGACGGCGCGGGCGCGGCGGTCACCGGCACCGACCTGCAGGCGATCGAGCGCCTGGCGCGTCGCCTGGACGCCGCCCGGTTGGCGGCACTGGCCCGCCTCGACGCCATCGGGGTCGCCGGCGACACCGGATCCACCGGCACGGGCGCCTGGTTCGCCCGCGCGACCCGCGCCGACGCCACCGACGCCACGGGGCAGGTCACTCTGGCCCGCTCCCTCGACGCCGGACTCCATCAGACCCGCGAGGCGATGGCCGAGGGAACGCTGTCGACCCAGCACGCCCGCGTGATCGCCAAGTCGATCACCGATCTCCCGGACGACGTCACCCCGGTCGAACGCGACCGCATCGAACGGCATCTCGTCGAGCAGGCCAGGATCCTCGACCCGTCCAGACTGCGCCGCGCGGCCCGCCGGGCCCTGGCGACGATCGACCGGTCGCCGGAGCAGGTCGACGCCCACCACGGCGCCGTCCTCCTCAGCGAGGAGGAGCAGGCCCGCGCCCGCACCCGGTTGACCCTGCACGACAACCACGACGGCACGACGACCGGCAGCTTCACCGTGCCCACGTTCGCGGCGTCGGTGCTGCGCAAGATCGTCCAGCAGATGACCGCTCCACGCCGGGCATCGAGCTACACCACCGGCGGCGAGGTCGACGGCAGAGCGCTGGGCACCGACTGCGCCCACGCCTACGGTCTGGCGTTCGCCTCGCTGCTCGAGCGTCTGCCGACCGACCACCTCTCCCACAAGGTCGCCGCCACCGTGGTGGTCACCCTCG
>CAYYCE010000507.1:0-2996 GCA_964469635.1 uncultured Kineosporiaceae bacterium | reverse complement strand
CCGACACCGATGCGGACCTCGGCGTGGTGCTCTCGGCCTCGCACAACCCGATGCCGGACAACGGGATCAAGTTCTTCGCCAAGGGTGGGCGCAAGCTGCCCGACGAGGTCGAGGACGCCATCGAGTCGCGCCTGCGCGAGGACTGGCAGCGTCCCACCGGAGGCGGCGTGGGCCGGGTCCGGGTCATGGAGGGGGCCACCCAGCGCTATGTCGGCCGACTGGTCGCCGCCCTGCCCCACCGGCTCGACGGGCTGCGCGTGGTGGTCGACTGCGCCCACGGCGCCGCCAGCCTCGCCTCGCCCGCCGCGCTGCGGGCCGCGGGGGCCGAGGTGATCGTCATCGGGGCCGACCCGGACGGCTACAACATCAACGACGGCTACGGCTCGACCCACCTGGAGCACCTGCGCGACGCCGTGGTCGGCAACGGCGCGGACGCCGGGATCGCCCACGACGGGGACGCCGACCGCTGCCTGGCCATCGACCACCTCGGCCGCGACGTGGACGGCGACCAGATCATGGCGATCCTGGCACTGGCCTTCCGTGAGCGGGGCGCGTTGCCTCAGGACACCTTGGTGGCGACAGTGATGAGCAACCTCGGTCTGCTGCTCGCCATGCAGGACGAGGGGGTTCGCGTCGTCCAGACCGCGGTCGGCGACCGGTACGTGCTCGAGGCGATGCGTCGCGGCGGCTACGCCCTCGGCGGTGAGCAGTCCGGTCACGTGGTGATGCTCGACCACGCCACCACCGGCGACGGTGTTCTCACCGGGCTGCACCTGCTCGCCCGCGTGGCTCAGACCGGCCGGACGCTGGCCGACCTCGCCTCGGTGATGCAGCGGCTACCGCAGGTGCTGGTCAACGTCCGCGGTGTGGACAAGGGCCGCGCCGGGGGCGAGGCCATGGACGGCGACCTGGCGGCCGCCGTGGCCAAGGCGGAGGCCGAACTCGGCGGGGAGGGCCGGGTGCTGCTGCGCCCCTCGGGCACCGAGCCCCTCGTCCGGGTGATGGTCGAGGCGCCGGGATCCGAGCAGGCACGCCGGATCGCCGATTCGCTGGCGATCGTCGTCAGGCAGCGGCTCGCCCTGTGACGGGGGGTCCGGCCGTCGTGGGCCGTCCCGCGCACCTGCACCGGCGCTGAGCCTGCGCAACCTCGGTCCGGGCCCCGTCTCAGGGCTTGCGCATGCGGACCCGGGTGACCGAGTGGTCCGCGCTCTTGGTCAGCACCAACCGGGCCCGCTCGCGGGTGGGTTTGATGTTGTGCACCAGGTTGGGCCCGTTGATATCCGCCCAGAGCCCCTTCGCCGTGGCCATCGCCTCGTCGTCACTCAGTTCCGCATACCGGTGGAAATAGGAGTGCGGGTCGGCGAACGCGGTCTGGCGCAGTTGCAGGAACCGTTCTATGTACCAGCGCCGGATGTGTCGGGTCTTGGCGTGCACGTAGATGGAGAAGTCGAACAGGTCGCTCACCGCCATCGCCCGGCCCCGCTGTCCCGCCGAACGGTTCAGCCGCGCCGGCTGCAGCACGTTGAGGCCCTCCACGATGAGTACGTCGGGCCGGCTCACCACGACCCGCTTTTCGGGGACGATGTCGTAGGTCAGGTGTGAGTACACCGGCGCGGTGACCTCGACGTGACCCGACTTGACCGCGCACAGGAACTGCAGCAGCGCCCGGCGGTCGTAGGACTCGGGGAATCCCTTTTGCTGCAACAGGTTTCGCCGCTCGAGCTCGGCGTTCGGGTAGAGGAACCCGTCGGTGGTCACCAGCTGTACGCGCGGGGTGGCCGGCCACTGCGCGATCAGGTGCCGCAGGATCCGCGCCGTGGTCGACTTGCCGACCGCCACCGACCCGGCGATCCCGATCACGAACGGAGTGGGGCCGGTCGTCTCGCCGAGGAACACCGACGTCGCCCGGCGCAGCTCCCGGCTGGCCGCGACGTGCAGGTCGACCAGGCGCGAGAGCGGCAGGTAGACCTCGACGACCTCGTTGAGGTCGATCCGATCCCCCAGCCCGGCGAGCGAGGCCAGGTCGGTCTCGGTCAGCGACAACGGGGTGTGGTCGCGCAGCCGACTCCACGTGGCCCGGTCGAGGTCCACGTAGGTGTCATGCATGTCCACGTACGGCGGCACCGCAGCATTGTGCCCCCGTTCCCGGCCGTTCCCGCCGCCGATCCGGTGGGCCAGCCCACATCGGTGGCCTCGTCGGCGCATCTGGCCGCCATCCCCGCAAGTACGGTGAGGGCCATGTGCGGAATCGTCGGCGTCGGGATCGACGTGGTGGACATCGCCCGCTTCGCGCGAACCCTGGAGCGAACCCCGGCGTTGCGTGAGCGGTTGTTCACCGAGAGCGAGAGAAACCTGTCGCTGGACAGCCTGGCCGCCCGGTTCGCCGCCAAGGAGGCGCTGGCCAAGGTGCTGGGCGCACCGATGGGGATGAGCTGGCACGACGTCACCGTGGTCCGTCCGCACGCCACCCCGCCGACGCTGTCGATCCGCGGGTCGGTTGCCGACAGGGTCGCCGAGCTCGGGATCGCCCGGGTGCACCTGTCGCTGTCCCACGACGCGGGGATCGCCAGCGCGGTCGTGGTGGCCGAGCGCGATGCAACCGCGGTGTCCGCGCCGGTACCCGATCCGACGGTCGCCGGCACCGACTAGGGGGGCACCGATGCTTCGCGCGTGGTCGGTGGCCGACGTCCGGGCGGCCGAGGCGATCCGGTTGGCCCAGGTTCCCGTGGGCGCCCTGATGCAGCGCGCGGCCGCCGGGCTTGCCGCGGTGTGTGCCGGTCAGCTGCGCCGGATGACGGGCGGGGTGAGCGGGCGGCGCGTCGTCCTGCTCGTGGGGGGTGGCAACAACGGCGGCGACGCCCTGTACGCGGGGGAGCGGCTGGCCCGTCGCGGGGCCCGGGTGGATGCCGTCCTGCTGGCTCCACGCGAGCGGGTCCACGCCGCCGGGCTCGCCGCGCTGCTGGCCGCCGGGGGCCGGGTGCGGCCCGGGGTGGCGA
>CAYYCE010000506.1:0-2997 GCA_964469635.1 uncultured Kineosporiaceae bacterium | reverse complement strand
CGAACAGGACGATCTGCCGCAGGCCGGGTCGATCGACGGTCTGTTGTCCCGCATCCTGTGGCCGCCCACCGTGGACGGCGCCGCGCTGGTCGTCGAGCGGGTGGTTCTGCCACCCGACGCCGAGGCGGACATGCCCGAGGACGCCGACGTCCACTGGGCCGCCGAACATCCCCACCGACGCGAGGTCCGGCTGGCCGCAGCGGTGCTGCGCGACGGCACCAGCGGGTGCGCCGTCCGGGCCCGCGACCACGACATCGACGAGCGCGTGGCCCTCGGCATGGACCTGATCCCCGACCTGGTGAAGGCGCTGGCGGCGACCCTCGACCAGTGACCCGACCGGCGCGGGCCTCAACCGCAGCGCGGCAGCGAGGGATCGTCGAGCGGCGTGCCCGAGGCGACCTTCTCGAGCACCGAGCGGGCCTGAGCCAGCGTGGTGATCCGCACGACGGACAACCCGTCCGGGATGTGACCGACCACCTCGTCGCAGTTGTCGGCGGGGGCCAGGAACAGGGCGGTCCCGGCCTGGCGGGCCCCGATCATCTTCTGCCGGATGCCGCCGATCGGGCCCACGGTGCCCTCGGGGTCGATCGTCCCGGTCCCGGCCACCGACCGGCCGCCGGTGAGGTCGGTGGCGGTGAGCTTGTCGATGATGCCGAGCGCGAACATCGTGCCGGCGCTCGGCCCGCCGACGTTCTCGATCTGGATCGTGACGGTGAACGGGAACATGAACGCCGGTTCCACGACCACGCCGAGCACGGTGGCGCCCTCGTCGTTGCGGGTGGTCCCGGCGTCCAACGTGACGTCCTTGCCGTCTCGCTCGACGACCAGATGGGCCGCCGTCCCGGGGGTGACCTTCTGCAGCTGCGTCCGCAGCGAATCGCCGGTGCCCGCGTCCGCGCCCCCCACCGACACGATCAGGTCCCCCTTCCTCAGTACGCCCTCGGACGGCGAGTCCTGCGAGAAGTCGACCACCCGCATGTGCTGGGCGACCCGATACCCCAGGGTGCGCAGCGCCGCCGCGGTCGCACTCTCCTGGGAGGAGACCATCTCGAGGTGGTTCTCCTCCTGGGTCTGCTCGGCGCTCTGGCCCGGGGGGAACAGCCGTTCCGTGGGCACCACGGCCGAGGCCGAGGAGAGCCAGCCGGTGACCATCTGCCACGGGGTCACCCGTGAACCGCCCCCGCCGAAGACGCGCACCGTGGTCAGATCGAGAGTGCCCGTGGTGGGGTAGGTCTGCTGGCCGCTGATGGAGATCAGCGGAACCCCGCCGTCCTCACCGAGGGTGTTCGTGACCGGGCCGGGGGACATCATGGCGTACGGGAGCGGCAGGAGCATGAGGACCGACAGTAGCAGGATGCAGGCGAAGAGGGACACCAACAGCCGCGCCGTCCGCGGATCCAGCCGGCCCACCCGGAACTGCTGGGGCGGACCCGGCTGGACGCGGCCGACGTCCTCGCCGAGGGCCACCTCGTCACTCACCCCGCCAGATTACGTCCCGGCCGGGCACACCTCGCCGCCGACTAGCGTTGTGGGCACAAGACCGGGGCCAGCGCAGGGCGCCGGGTCATTCGCCGGCAGATTCAAGGAGACGCCATGAGCGGCAACCTCCCGCAGCCTCCCGACCGGGACGACGAGGGCGACGGTGGCGCGGGCCAGGACCCCCTGGGCGAGATGCTGCGGGCCCTGTTCGGCGGAGGCTCCGGCGGGGAACTGCCCGCCGAGCTGCGGGAGATGCTCTCCGGCATCCCCGGCATGCCGACCGACCCGGCCTCGCTGCAGGCGATGTTCGCCCAGGTGCAGCGGTTGATGTCGACCAGCGACGACGGCCCGGTCAACTGGGACATCGCGCGCGACATCGCCCGCCAGACGGCGGCCGAGGGCGGCGACCCCACCCCGCACGACAACCAGGAACGGGCCGTCGCCGAGGCGCTGCGGACGGCGGACCTGTGGCTGGACCGGGTGACCGACCTGGCCGCCGCGACCGCGCGGACCGAGGCCTGGAGCCGCGCCGACTGGGTGGAGAACACGCTGCCCACCTGGCGGGGGGTGGTCGAACCGATCGCCGAGAGCGTCTCCGCGGCCATGGCGACGGCGCTGACCTCGCAGACGCCCGAGGAGATGCGCGGCGCGGTGGGCGCCGCGCTGCCGATGATGCGCTCGATGGGCGGCAGCTTCTTCGGCATGCAACTGGGTCAGGCCATCGGCGCACTGGCCCGCGAGGTGGTCGGCAGCGGGGACACCGGGCTGCCGCTGCTGGAGGCCGGCCGGACGGCGCTGCTGCCGACCAACGTCGAGGCCTTCGGCCAGGGGCTCGAACTGCCCGGGGACGAGGTCCGGCTGTACCTGGCGCTGCGTGAGGCCGCCGCGGCGCGGCTGGTCGCAGGCGTGCCGTGGCTGCGGGCCCACCTGCTGGCCCTGGTCTCCGACTATGCCCGGGGCATTCAGATCGATACCGACCGGATCGAGCAGGCGGTCCGCGAGATCGACCCCACCGACCCCGAGGCCATGCAGCAGGCCCTCTCCCAGGGACTGTTCGAACCCGAGCGCACCCCCGAGCAGCAGGCGGCGCTGAACCGGTTGGAGGTGGCCCTCGCCCTGACCGAGGGCTGGGTGGACGAGGTGGTGAACGCCGCCGCGGCGAACACCCTGCCGCATGCCGTGGCGCTGCGCGAGACGGTGCGCCGCCGCCGGGCCAGCGGCGGCCCGGCCGAGCACACCTTCGCCTCGCTGGTGGGACTCGAGTTGCGCCCGCGCCGGCTGCGGGAGGCCGCCGCGGTGTGGGCCGCGCTCACCGAGCACCGGGGCGCCTCCGGTCGCGACCGGCTGTGGCAACACCCCGATCTGGTGCCCACCGAGGAGGCCTTCACCGATCCGGCGTCCTTCGCCCGGCCCGCGGCGACCGCCGGGACCGGCGACGCCATGGACGCCGCGATCGCGGCGCTGCTGCGGGAGGAGGCCGACGGCCCCGGCGAGGACGGCGGCTCGTGAGCGGTTGGC
>CAYYCE010000505.1:0-3000 GCA_964469635.1 uncultured Kineosporiaceae bacterium | reverse complement strand
GGGGTGCAGGAACGAGTTGACGACGCACGACCAGACCCGCCGCCGGTGGTCGCGGTCACCGGCCAGCTCCCAGCTGTAGATCAGCGGGATCGAGCCGAGCAGGTGCCGGGGGAACCTGCGCAGCAGCACGTGGCGCAGCCGGCGCTCCTCGTCGTGGCTGCTCCCCGCCACGACGAGGCGGGCGGCACCGAGCGTCGTCAGCCGGTTGACCATCTGGACGACCTCGAAGTCGACCGTCTCCTCGTCGCCGTCCATGGCCACGGTGAGCACCCGGTCGCCGACCAGGTCTTCGAACAGGTCGCGCTCGGGGTCGGTGGCCTGCATCGCCCCGGCCAGGCCGGTGATCGTGGTGAGGATGCCGATCATCGGGCCGCGCCGCTCGACGAGGGCGTTCGTCCCCTGGGTCGTCGAGTAGCGGATGTGCTGGGTGGCGTGCAGCAGCCGCTCGAGATCCGGTTCTCCGTACAGCGCGGCCGAGGCCTTCTCCATGCCGGTGAACAGGCACTCCGAGAGGTCGTGCGGCGTCGTGAGCGTCTTGGTGAAGGTGATCTCACCACCACCCCAGACGCAGATGTCGGTGAGGGTTCCACCGTTGTCGATGTTGATCAGAGCGTCCATGCCACTCCTTCGGTCGCGTGGGGTCCGAGGGAGGCCGGCGACCGGATGGCGCGACCGGCTCCTCGCGGTGCGTTCCACCCTGCGGTCGTCTCACCGGGGGGCCGTGTCCCAAGTTGGGACACATGCCGGGGTTGGGCGGGCCGCATCGGCAGGTCACGATGGAGCAGGTGCTGAGTCACAATGGGACAAGCGCCGGGGCCACGAGGAGGTGACCATGCCGGAGACGCACACCCGGTACCTGCGGGCCGCCGCCGCCCGCGCCGACTTCCTCGAGAACGGGCGCGCCGGCGCGGCCGGGGTCCCCGACCTGCTCGCGGCGTCCTGGGAGCGCAGCCAGGCGGCGGGCGTCGACAGCGAGCACCCCTCGACGGACTTCGCCGAGAACATCGACACCGGCTCCCGCCTGGTCCGCTGCGCCCAGCCGGTGATCGACCAGCTCGGCGTCGATACCGCGGACATGACGCTGGTCATCGCGCTCACCGACAGCCGCGCCCGGCTCGTCGACCGCCTCGACATCTCCACCACCGTGGGACGCCTGCTCGACCGGGTCGACTTCGCCCCGGGGTTCAGCTACGCGGAGGGCGCGGTGGGGACCAACGGCGTCGGCACGGTGATCGAGGCGGGTCAGCCGGTCTCGATCGTCGGCCCCGAGCACTTCACGGAGAACCTGCAGCCGTTCGCCTGCACCGGCGCTCCGGTCGTCGACCCGCTCACGGGCCGGATCGAGGGGATCCTCGACCTCACGACGCTGACACAGGCGTGGAGCCCGCTGATGCACGCGCTGGTCAAGGCGGCCGCCAAGGACATCGGGCGCAACCTGCTCACGGACCGCAGCCAGTCCCAGCAGGCCCTCTTCGACACCTACCTGCGGGTGGCGGCGCGGTCGACCAAGTTGGCCGTCTTCGCGTTCGCCGAATCGGTCTTCATGGCCAACGCGGCCGCCCAGTCCCTGTTCAGCCCCCCCGAACAGCTCACCATCCGCCAGCACGCCACGTTCGTCATGGGCCGCCGCGACCGGGTCAGCGACACGGTTGCCCTCTCCCCCGGTCGGGTGGTGCAGCTGCGGGGCACGCGCATCGTCTCCGGCGGCGACACCGCCGGGGTCGTCGTCATCGCCGAGCTCGTCACCGGGTCCGCGACCTCGGCGCCGCACTCACCCGCCGGAGCCACGGCCTTCGCCGAACGGGTGCTGCCCTCCGCGGCGGGGGCGACCCACCAGACCCGGCTGCTCGTCGGTGACCTGCGCCGACCGCACCTGCCGATCGCCGCGGGCTCCTCCCCGGCCTGGCTGCGGGCCTGCGAGGAACTGCGTGAGGCGCTGGCGACCAACCGGCCCACGATCGTCCTGGGCGAGACCGGCTCGGGGAAGTTCACGCTCGTGGCCGAGCTGTTCCACGGCGATCACCCCGGCGCGCGCAGCGTCAGCGTGGACGCCACCCAGGTGCAGAGCTACGGCGAGCGCGACCTCGACACACTGCTCGGGATCCCCCGCGAGCCGACGCTGTGCATCGTGCGGAACATCGACCAGGCGGCCACGGACGGCGTCGAGGAGCTCGATCGGCTGTTCACGGCGATCGGGGCGTCCGGGGGTCGGTACACGCTCGCCGCGACGCTGTCGGACTCGAGCCTGGACTCCGACCTGCCCTTCCACACCCTGCTCAACCACTTCGACGTCGCGGTGACCGTCCCGCCCCTGCGGTGCCGCACCGAGGACCTCAGACTCCTCGTGGGCCGGCTGGTCTCCGAGATCGCGCCGCAGCGCCGGGTGCGACTCTCCCCCGGAGCCGAGCGGGCGATCGCGCGGTACTCGTGGCCGCGCAACGTGTCCCAGTTGCGCGAGGCGCTGGTGCATGCGCTGCGGGTGCGCCCGGTCGGGGAGATCCAGGACCAGGACCTGCCCAGCTACTGCCACACGACGTCCCGCAAGACCCTGACCGTGCTCGAGGCCGCCGAGCGCGACGCGATCATCGCCGCCCTCAAGGAACACGACGGCAACCGGGTGGTCGCCGCCCAGGCCGTCGGGATCTCTCGCAGCAGCCTCTACCGCAAGATCAAGATCTACGGCATCACCGTCTGAGGGCGGCCGGGAGACCGGGCGGGCCCGGCGCAGGCGGCGGCGCAGCCTGATCAGGGCGTGGGCGCGTCCGCGACGAGCCGGGCGTAGTCGGGGTGCCGCTCGATCCACCCCTTGATGAACGGGCACAGCGGCAGCACCCGGCGCGTGTCCGCCGCGGCCACGGCGTCCAGGGCCGAGCGGGCGATGGCGCCGCCCACGCCCCGGCCCTCGAAGGCGGGGTCGACCTCGGTGTGCACGAAGACGATGAGTCCGTCGGTGAGCCGGTACTCGGTGAAACCGGCGAGCCTGCCGTCGATCCGCGCCTC
>CAYYCE010000504.1:0-3000 GCA_964469635.1 uncultured Kineosporiaceae bacterium | reverse complement strand
GCTCCTCCATGTCCCCGCAACCGTCTACACCTCCACGACACCCTCCTGAAGTGGGGGGCCAAATCGGTCACGAGAAGTGCGGAACGTCAGATCTGTGGCTGTCAGTGGTCTATTCGTGGTCTGATCATGATCGGTTCTACATACCCAGGGCGGGTATGTGCGTCAGAAGATCACCGTTGGACCCACCTCCAGGCGTAGCCGTGGGCGGCGCCAGCGATGGCGTTCGAGTCGTGACGTCGGCCTTGGTGCTCGACCAGGTGGCGCCGGGCAGGTCCGAACCCGTGGCAGGTGGTGAACGACACGGTCGTGTGGCCGACACGTGACGAGACCCCCCCGGGGGGCAACGTCTTCGGGGCTCACAGGCCAGAGCGTTGCCGACGCTCGGAACCGACGCGACGACGGCAGGCACGACGCGTCACCGAGCCGAGAGAGAGACACGAACGGCCACGTTAGACCGCCCCAAGTAGTCACCACTCTCCTTCCGTCGACGCTTCGTCAAACCTTCATCGGAGCCCTGCGTGTCTCGGGCGGATGAGACGGGGCCGGCCTCGCTGACTCCTTGACTCACGGGCCACGGTCATGAATTATGAGCGAACGTTCATGAGCAATCGTTCATATGAGATGGGAGGATCATGGAGGTCGAGTTCGTCGGGCTCACGAAGCGGTACGGCGCTGTGAGTGCGGTGCGGGATCTGAGTGCAGCGGTGGCACCGGGGAGGGTCACGGCCTTCCTGGGCCCGAACGGGGCGGGCAAGACCACGACGTTACGGATGCTGTTGGGGTTGACCCGCCCGGACGCCGGCACGGCGCTCATTGGCGGTCGTGCGTACCGAGACCTGCCGGCTCCCCGTCGAGTGGTCGGTGCGGTGCTCAGCGCCGAGGGGTTTCATCGTGGCCGAAGCGGCCGCGACCATCTGCGCATCATTGCGCGCGCCTCGGGCATCGAGGCGCGTCGGGTGGATGAGGTCCTGGCGGAGGTAGAGCTCGTGGAGGCGGGCCACCGCAGGGTGGGCAGCTACTCCCTGGGCATGCGTCAGCGTCTGGGCTTGGCGGTCGCGTTGCTCGGTGACCCGCCGGTCCTGATCGCGGACGAGCCGGCCAACGGCCTGGACCCGGAGGGGATCGCCTGGCTGCGTGGGTTGCTGCGTGGCGCGGCCGATCAGGGCCGCACTGTCCTGATCTCCAGTCACTTCTTGGCGGAGGTGACGCGGACGGCTGACCGGGTGCTCGTGGTCCATCGCGGCACGTTGAGGTTTGACGGCACCCTGCCGGAGCTCGCCGGCGCGGGCGCCGACGTTCGGGACGGCTCGGGCGCTGCCGCGATCGAGGCCGCCTTCCTGCGGTTGACCTCGGACACGGCTGCGCCTCAGGCCGAGGGGGCGGCGGCGTGAACGCGCTGATCGAGGCCGAGCTGATCAAGCTGAGCACCGTACGGACGCCGCGGTGGGTCCTGCTCGCCCAGGTCCTCCTGTTGGCGGCGGCGGCCAGCGGCGCCGTCGTCTCCGGCGGGTTGTCCGCGGGGCAGCTGGCGACGCCGGAAGGGCTGCGGATGTTCCTGTCGCACGGCGGGGTGGTGGCCATCTTCTCCCTCGCCGTCGGGATCACCCTCAGCGCAGGGGAGTACCGACACGGGACGGTCGTCGACACCTTCCTCACCGAGCCTCGCCGGCCACGCATTGTCGCCGCCAAACTTGTCGCCGGCCTGACGGCGGGGCTGGTCGCCGGGCTGGTCGTGGCGGCCGTCACCGTGGGGCTCGGGGTGGCCTGGTGCGCGGCGAAGGACGTGCCCTTCGACTGGTCGGTAGGCTGGCGCAGCGCCGTCGGAGTGCTGCTGTGGCAGGTCCTCTACACGGCGCTGGGCACGGCCCTCGGCATGATGATCACCGCTCAGTCGGCTGCCGTGGTCGCCGCCGTGGCCTGGCTCTTCGTCGCCGAGACAGCCCTCGGGCAACTGGTGGGCTCACTCGCTCGATGGCTGCCGGCGACGGCAGCGTCCGCGCTCGGGAACGCGCCGGGGGAGGACATGCTCTCGCAAGTCGGCGGTGGCCTGGTCCTGACGGCGTGGACGGCGGTGGCCGCTGCCGGGGCCCTGGCTCTGACTGTGCGGCGCAACCTGGCCTGACCGTGGCTCGAGCGTGATTGGATCGATCCGTGGCCAGACGCGCGCGAGCCTTGGAGGGCGATCAGAGCGGAGACCCCGCGCAGGCGCTGCGTCGCCACCTCATCGAGGTGACGCAGCGCCTGCTGGCCTCACACGGCCTGACCGGCATGACCACCCGAGCCATCGCCCGTGACGCCCAGGTCTCCGACGGAGTCCTGTACAACCACTTCGCCGGCAAGGACGACCTGATTGTCTCGGCCCTGGCCGACCAGATCACCGCCCTGGTTCGCCACTACCTCGCCGACTGCCCAGAACCGGGTGATCAGGACCTGCGAGCGGGACTGGACAGGCTCGCCCGGCTCAGCCTGACGTTCCAGGCGGACGCGCTGCCGCTGATCGGCGCCCTGCTCAGCCGTCCCGACCTCATCCACCAGCTCCTGATGCGGCTGCACGCCAACGATCCCGGACCACAGCTGCTCTGGGAGCGGATCGTGCGCTACGTGCGCGGCGAGCAACACCTCGGCACGGTCGCTGCCGACGTCGACCCGTTGACGGTGGCCCAGATCATCTTCGGCGTCCAGCACCTGGCCGCACTGTTCGCTGCGCTGGGCCCCTCGCCCGCCCAACCACCGCCCGACGCACTGCCCGACCATGAGCGGCTGGTCGACTTCCTCGTGCGGGCCTGCACGCCCAGGCCGTAGCGGCGGTTCCCGCGTGGGTGCCCTTGCTCCAACGGAGCGACCGTTCCCGCGCACTCACCCTTGCGTTTGTTTCGAATGCTACAGATACTTCGAGTAAGAGCCGATGGGGGGTGGGGGAGGTCAAGACGTGACGATCAGAGCGTTGGAGCCGGTGCGGCCGGCGGAGGCGGACATCTCGGCGGCGGTCGAGGCGTTGCC
>CAYYCE010000503.1:0-3005 GCA_964469635.1 uncultured Kineosporiaceae bacterium | reverse complement strand
CTCGCTGCCCGGCATCGCCAGTGACATCAAGCGACCCGACACCACCGAGCTCGCTTACGACCGGACTCCGCTGCAGGCGTTGCACTCGATGCTCCAGCTGCAGGAGGCGGTCCGGCGCGACCTGGCGAGCGTGCATCAGCCGGTGCTTCTGTTCCGCTCCCCCGAGGACCACGTCGTCCCGCCCGCCAGCAGCGCACTGGTGCTCGCGTCGGTCGGCTCCTCCGACGTCCGTGAAGTGCTGTGCGAGAACAGCTACCACGTGGCCACGCTGGACAACGACGCTGAGATGATCTTCACCCAGAGCGTCGAGTTCGTGAACCGGGTCGCCGACACCGCCGCCAGCGCCCGGTGAATCCGATGAGCACCGGGGACTACGAACGCGACGACGAGGTCGAGGTCGATCCCGTCCTCGACTTCGACGCCGCCTTCGCCGCCCTGGTCGCCCAGTTCGACCAGCCCGACGTGGTCCTCGACCGTCCCGTCCCGGTCGACACGGCGCCGGCACCGACGCCCACGGCGGCACCGGGCCCCGAGGAGCCCCCTCACCCGCCGGAGCTGGACGAACATTTCGTCCCGCCCGAACCGCCGCCGCTGCCCCGAGGCGACCTCTACTCCCGGCTGGCGTGGTTCGCGGTGCTGGGCGGTCCGGCGTTCCTGCTGGTGGCAGCCTTCCTGGGCGGCAACCTGCCCTCGATCCTCATCGTCATCGCGATCGCCGCTTTCATCGGCGGGTTCGTCACCCTGGTGGCCCGCATGCCCGGGGAGCGCTCGGACGGCGACGGCGACGGCGCCGTCGTCTTAGGTCGTCCGGGGCGACCGGGCGCGCCGTCAGAGCGGGCTGCGAACGAGGTCCACCACGACCGGCAGGTGATCGCTCGCCCGCGCCACCAGCGCGCCGTCCAGGCCACCGTCCCCGTATCCGGTGACGACCACCCCCGGACCGGCCAGGACGGCGTCGATGCGGCCGCCGGGACGCTCCGCCGGATACGTCGGTCCCGCCGCCGGGGCGGGATCGGGGGCCACGTCCTCGAACACCCGCCACGCCGGCGCCCCCGCGGCCTCGTTGAAGTCCCCCGCCACGACCATCGCGCCCGGGGCGGGTCGGTGGGCCTCGACGAGCGCCCGCACCGCGCGGGCGTGCTCGACCCGCAGCGGCGCCTCCAGCGGCAGGTGCAGGCAGCCCACGGCCACGGCCACCGAGGGGGTGCGCAGCTGCGCGGCCACCGCCCCTCGGCTGCGGGTGTACCAGTGCGGCACGGGGAGCCGGACGGCGACCGCGGACACCACGTCGACCCCGTCGCCGACCAGCAGCGCCGTGCCGCCGCTGCCGCGGCCCCCTGCGACGTGCCGCAGCCCGACGGCGCGGGCCAACGCCCGCAGGCGCCACCCGCTCCCTGGACGGCGCGGCGCCTCCTGCAGGCACACCACGTCCGCGGCCAGCGACCCGAGCACCGAACGGATCGCCGCGCCATCGCCGGTCAGGTCCCGCACGTTCCAGCTGACCAGTCTCACGCTCACCCCCGAGGCACGACCCGGGCCGGCGGGATCAGGTCACCCGGGCCAGGTCGGCCGCGCCGACCAACCCGGCCTCGGGGCCGAGATCGGCCCGCACGATCCTCGGTTCGGGGCGGAACCCCCGCCCGGTGAGCACCCGACGGAAGGAGTCCCGGGCCGGGCGCAGCAACAGCTCCCCGGCGTCCGAGACCCCGCCGCCGATCACGAACATGCCCGGGTCCAGGGCTGCCGCCAGATTCGCCAGACCGATCCCGAGCCAGCGGCCGACCTCCTCGAACAGCTCGATCGCCACCGGGTCGCCGTCGCGGGCCGCCCCGGTGATCACCGGGCCGACCAGGGCGTCGACGTCTCCACCGACCCGCTCCATCATCGGAACCGTCACCGGTGAGCCGGCCCGGGCCAGTTCGCGGGCCTCGCGGCCGAGGACGTTGCCGGAGGCGTACTGCTCCAGGCAGCCCCGGTTGCCGCACTCGCAACGCTGGCCCTCGGGCACCACGATCATGTGCCCGAACTCCCCCGCCATGCCGTGCCGGCCGCGCTGCACCTGACCGTCGATGACGATCCCGCCGCCGATGCCGGTGCCCAGCGTCACGCACACCAGCCGGGTCTCCCCCCGCCCGGCGCCGAACCGCCACTCGGCCCAGGCCGCGGCGTTGGCATCGTTCTCCACGACCACCGGCAACCGGACCACCTCGCTGACCGCGGCCCGCAGCGGCTCGTTGCGCCAGGCCAGATGGGGGGCGAACAGCACGCGGGAGCGCGCGGCGTCCACGAATCCCGCCGCGCCGATGCCCACGGCCGCCACGTCGCGGCCCCGACGGAGCTCGGCGACGACGTCGACGATGGTGTCCTTGACGGCCACCGGATCCCTGGAGGGGGTCAGCCGGCGTGCCCGGGCCAGCACGGTGCCGTGAGGATCGACCAGGCCGGCGGCAACCTTGGTCCCGCCGATGTCGACACCGATCGTGAGCCGGTCGCGCAACGGGCTCACGGCTGTCGTGCCAGATCGGCCGCCCCGACCAGTCCCGCGCCGTTGCCCAGTTCGGCGGACACGATGCGCAACCGGGGACGGTGCTCGGCCGCCGACAGGTTGGCCTCGTACGCTTCACGGGCGGGGTCCAGCAGCAGATCGCCGGCCTCGCTGACACCACCGCCGACCACCACCACGGCCGGATCGAGCAGATCGGCCAGGTCGGCGATGCCCTCCCCGAGCCAGCGGCCCACCTCGGCCAGCAGTGACACCGAGAACGGGTCGCCCTCGGTCGCGGCCTTGGTCACCATGGCCCCGGTGATGCCCGAGACCTCGCCGCCGGCCAGGGCGATCAGCCGGGCGGCGGAGTCCGGGTCGGCGGCGGCCCCCTGGTGGGCGATCCGGACCAGCGCGCTTCCCGAGGCGTACTGCTCCCAGCAGCCCCGGCCTCCGCATCCGCAGGGCAGACCCCCCGGAACCACGCGGACGTGTCCGAGTTCCGCGGCCGCCCCGAAGGCCC
>CAYYCE010000502.1:1653-3009 GCA_964469635.1 uncultured Kineosporiaceae bacterium | reverse complement strand
ACATAGGTGTGTCTGAGCATGTGTGGGTGCATTCGCGGCAAATGCACACCCGCGGCGTGGGCGAGGTGGCGTAGTCGGCGGGTGGCGGCGTGCCGGTCCATCCGGGTTCCGCGGGTGTTCAGCAGGATCGGCCAGGCCTCGCGGCCGGCAACAGCTTGGTCGATCGCGGGGGCGACGGCGGGTGGCAGTGGCACGAGGACGATCTTGGTGCCCTTGCCGACCACCCGCAGGACGCGGTGGCCGTGTTCTTCGCGTAGGTCGACGATGTCGAGGCCGGTGGCTTCGAAGATCCGCAACCCGAGGAGGCCGAGCATGGCCACGAGGGCGTAGTCGCACCGGTTGGGTGAGGTCCTGGCGGCGGTGAGGAGGGCCTCGAACTGCAGGTGCGTCAACCCGAGGGTCGGGGACTCGGGTGGCACGGTCGGGCGGCGGAGGTGCTCGGCCGGGGAGGCCTCGAGGACGCCGTCGATGACGGCGGTGCGGTAGAACCCGGTCAGGACGCTGACCCGTCGGGAGACGGTGGACGGTTTGTGCCGGCGGGTCTCCTGCAACCAGCGGACGTACAACTCGAGGTGGGCCCGGTGGACGGTGAGCGGGTCCAGGCCGCGGGTGGTGCACCAGGTGAGGAAGATGCCCAGGTCGGAGGCGGCATGGGCCCGGGAGGTGCCCTGGAAGCGGCCCAGATAGGCCGCCACCGCACCGGTAAGAAGGCGCGTATCAGGTCCAGCGCCGGACAAGACAGGAACATCGGGATCGAGGGGTGTCGCGATGATCGCCATTACTCCACCGTGCGCCGGCTCGCGGATACGACCCAGTGCCAGGCAGCCCATGTCGGCGGTCTGCCGCCATGAGCGGATTGCCGCGCCACTCGCGGCTGCGTGAGGTTGGGCAACCAGGAGGGGCAGCGATCGTGGGCCCGGGCAAGAGATCGTGGTGGGTGCTCGCTCCTCGATCAGCCCTGGCTCCTCCGGGTCTCCCGGCTGGCGCCGCCGTGTCAGGCCGTCGCGGTGCGGGACGCTGCCCAAGGCCGGTGGAGTCGTCGTCATGCGAGGGTTGCGACGTCGAGGATCGAGGCGGCTGGACGGTCGTCTCCGAGGTTCTCGGCTGTCACGGTGGTGACGTG
The DNA here is from genome assembly GCA_964469635.1 of uncultured Kineosporiaceae bacterium. Lineage (GTDB taxonomy): Bacteria > Actinomycetota > Actinomycetes > Actinomycetales > Kineosporiaceae > JADJPO01. Next base: position 1,886 of record CAYYCE010000502.1, on the reverse strand, counting down.
ATGCGGGCTACCGTGATGGCTGCCGCGGGTACGCCGTCCGGTGCGTGCCCGGGTGAGCCGGGAGGATCGCGGGCGGATGGCGACGGTGGAGGCACTGCTCGAGCGCAGTGTGGAACTCAAGCGCGAGTTGTCGGCGTTCCTCCATGACCGGCGGATCGGCCGCGAGTTCGAGGCTGAACTGCGCCGACGGTACGGCCAGAATACCTCCTGGCTAACAGTAAACAATCAAATGC
>CAYYCE010000502.1:0-1643 GCA_964469635.1 uncultured Kineosporiaceae bacterium | reverse complement strand
ACGACGAGGCCGCGCTGTTCGTGGACGGCTTCCTGCTCGGGCACCGGCTGAGCGATGGCCGTACCCCGGTCGAGCGGTTCGTACGGGCCCGGGGCGACCTACCGCGCGGCGACCGCGACTTGATGCTGGGCTGGGTGGATCCGTTGGAGTCGGTGTTCGAGGCCGGCGATCGGGACGGCGAGACGTTGTCGGCGCTCAACCTCGTCGACGAGTTGACCTACGAGGTCAGGTCGAACATGGGCCTGGAGGGGCTGGCGCCGCTGACTCCCGGGACGATCATGGCGGTCAGGCTGGTCCCGGTACTCGATCAGTGGATGATCACTGGTCCGCTCATCGCCTTGCCGCCGGCCGAAGCCGAGCCGCTGCTACGCATCGCGGCTCAGCGGGCCGCGACCCATTCGGAGGGCGACTGCCGCAACCCGCGGCACCGCGAGATCGCCCTGGAGATGACGCAAGAGCGCCGGGCCGCGTTCGTGGCGCACTTCGGCAGCGACCTGGTGGTGGTGCCGGGCACGGAGTTCGCGCAGGTGCTGGAGGGGTACTGGGACGCCACCGGTGCCGAGGCAGTGGTGCGGCACCAGATCCCGGCCGATCTGGCCGCCGCGGACACCGTGGGACTGATCTTCGACGCGCAGGCCGGGCTCGGCTACTACGAGGAGTTCGGCCTGCTCCGGTCGGCGTTCACCGAGGAGAAGCCGTCCCGCGCTGCGCTGAGCCTGGTGCGCAGCTACGTCGAAAGCCCGACAACGTCGCCGCTGCCCGTGCAGCGATGCGTCGCCGCGCATCCCGACCAGGCGGACGCCGTCGTCGGTGCGGCGCTGGGACGGCGCGGGTTCTCGTGGGCGCGGGACGGCGAAGCCCTGCTGCGCCGGTACAAACCTGACTACCACGGCAGGCCGCATCCCGGGGTGAGCATCGTCACGGACCGGCTTCGGCCCTACCTCGATCCCGAGCATCCCGAACCGCTGTCCGCGACCCGCGCCTGACCAAGCCGAGCCCGCAATGGCCGCGTCCGCGGCATGCGCGGATGACTGTGCTCAGGGCCGATGATGTGCCGGTGAAGGACTCGACTGAAGAGCTGCGCGTGACGTATGACGAAGAAGCAGATGCCGCCTATATCTATCTCGTTCCAGAAATAGAAGAGAGCGGGGTTGCTCGCACCGTGCCCGTCGACGGAGGTGACGATCCGTGGATGGTCAACCTCGACGTCGACCGCGACGGTCGCATCATTGGATAGTCTCCGGCTGGCCCGCCTGCAGCGGCGGCGCGAACACCTCCAGGAACGGCTGTCTGATACTGACGACCGCCTGCGCCGGGGCGCGGCCGTGCTGAAGGCCCAACTCGCCCTCCTGGAACGCCCCGACGAGCTCTACCGGCGCCTGAACGACCACGGACGCCGCCTGCTCAACCAGGCGATCTTCGCCGAACTGCTCGTCGACCAGGACCGCGACGACCGCACGATCCAGATCACCGGGCAGACCTACACCGAACCCGTCCGCGACCTGCTCGCCGCCACCGGTGCCCCTCTCCCCCAGACCCGCCCAAACGGCGGTAGGCCCGCCGAAAACGACGAGCCTACCGGGGGTACCCCGATGACCTCACCCGCCCCCGTCCCGTTGGACGGGGGTTCGAGTAAAGCCGTC
>CAYYCE010000501.1:0-3022 GCA_964469635.1 uncultured Kineosporiaceae bacterium | reverse complement strand
CCCTGGCCGGGCGACCCGCGGGTCAACATCCAGAACGACCACGGACAGGCCAAGGCCTACCAGGTCCGCCAGGTCCTGGCCGCGATCGAGAAGAAGGAGGCAGGCTCATGAGCGACACCAGCATCGACATCACCCGGTACACCTACCGGGTCACCTGGTCGGCCGAGGACGAGGAGTTCGTCGCCACCTGCCTCGAGCTGCCCTCGCTGTCCTGGCTCGCCGGCACCCAGGAGGACGCGCTGCGCGGGCTACGCGACGTGGTCGCCGAGGCCGTCAACGACCTGCAGGACAGCGGGGAACCGGTGCCCGACCCGTTGTCCTCACGCAGCTACTCAGGCAAGTTCAACCTTCGCGTCGGAGAACAGCTCCACCGCAAACTGGCCATGGAAGCCGCCGAGGAACACCTCAGCCTGAACCAGTACGTCGTCCGACGGCTGAACAACGCGTCCTGACGGCGTGTTGGACGTGTCCTGGGTGACCCCCGGTCGGGGGAGTCAAGATCACTCGGTTGCGGGTGGTGGGTAGCCGATCTGGGGTGCAGGGTTGCGTCATGACCGCTGAGGGAGTCCTGACGGGGCCGGACCGCGTTCTTCGGGCGCTCCGGTCGGTGCCGGCCCGGTTCTGGGGCATGGCCGTCGTGTGGGCCCTGGTGGTGTGGTGCTTCGCGGCCGGGTCCGCTCAGTATCGCTTGGCCGAGCCCTGGGTCGGCAACGCGATCGTGCAGGTGGCCGGCGCCGTGGTGTCGGCCATGTGGCCGGTGGTCCTGGTCGCGACGGCGACGGCGCCGCTCGTCGCTCTCGTATGGCCGTGGCCGGCGGCGGGGTTGGCTGCTTCGGGTCTGCTTCTCAGCCTGGGGGTCTCGGGGACCCCGTCGGTGCTGTTTGCGACATTCTTGGCCCTTCTCGGCGTCGCGGTGTCGGCCATGTGGCCCCGGCCCGGTGCGGCGGTGGTCATTGCCGGCCTGTCCCTGGGGGTGCCCGTTGCACTGGCGGTAGGGGCGCCGATGGTGATGCCCGGCGGCGCGCTGCAGTCAACCTACTGGGCCCTTGGTCAGCGGATCCTCGCGCCGCTGTTGTATGCCGTGGCGGTCGCCCTGGTGCTGGCGGGTGCGTGGGCGCTGCGGTCCACCGTGCGCACGGAACAGACCCGCCAGGAGCTGGACCTGCGAGCCCGCGCCGTGTCCAATGAGGCCACCGCCGTATCGGAGCGGGCACAGATCGCCCGTGACCTGCACGATGTCGTGGCGCACCGCATCTCGTTGATCGCGGTCCGTGCCGAGACCGCTCCCTACACCCATCCTGGCCTCGACGACGATGCCCGAGGGCTGCTGGCCGACACTGCCAGCGACGCCAGGGCCGCGCTGGAAGAGATGCGTGAGGTGCTCGGGGTGCTGCACCGCACGACCGATGCCCCCACCCGGCTGCCTCAGTCGGGCGCCGAGGACATCATCGACCTGGCCACCCGGGCTCGCGCCGCGGGTGCCGAGGTGACACTGCTCGGGGAGGTTCCGGTGATAAACGGCGCGGCTGGTCACACCGCCTACCGCGTCGTCCAGGAGGCCTTGACCAACTCCCGTCGCCATGCGCCGGGCGCCCCGGCCACCCTCTCCTTCGACCATGAGGCGGGCGAGATACTCGTGACCGTCTCCAACCCGGCCCCCGACGGCGACATCACCTTCGGACGGGGGCTGACCGGTATGCGTGAGCGGGTCGAGCTCATCGGCGGGTCCCTCAACGTCAGGCGCCACGACGGCCACTTCGTCATCCGGGCCCGTCTTCCGGAGTCCACTACATGACCGGTCCGACCCGGGTCGTGGTCGCCGACGACCAGCCCATCATCAGAGACGGGTTTGCCGCCGTCCTGGACGCCCAACCCGACATCACCGTCGTCGGGCGCGTCAGCAACGGCCACGAGCTCGTCGACCTGGTCGAGCGCGGACCAGCCCCGGACATTGCCCTGGTCGACATCCGCATGCCCGTGCTCGACGGGATCGCCGCCACCGAGCGGATCTCCGCCCGCACCACCGTGCTGATCCTGACCACCTTCGACCTCGACTACTACGTCCACGACGCGCTCGTCGCCGGAGCCAGCGGCTTCCTCCTCAAAGACGTCCCCGCCGACCGGCTCGTCGAGGCCGTGCGCCTGGTGGCCGGCGGGTCCCTGCTGTTAGGCCCGACCATCACCCGCCGGCTGGTCGACGAGCTCGCCGCCCGACGGCGGAACCACACCACCGACCTGGACGACTACGGGCTCACGCCCCGCGAGAAGGAGATCTTCTCCCTCCTGGTCCGCGGCAAGTCCAACCCCGAGATCGCCGCCGAACTCGTGATCTCAATCGAAACCGTCAAAACCCACGTCGCGGAAGTCCTGCGCAAACTCCACCTCCGCGACAGAATCCAAGCAGTCATCTTCGCCTACGAGAACGGGCTAGAAGCCGAGGACCGCAACTAGCCTCGACCTCCCGGCCATCGCACAGCCACGGCCTTGTGGTCGCGCCAAGACCAAGACCACCCCCATGGGCAAGTGACCTCATCTGCCGCACTGCGGGCGGATTCGCTCGTGCCGAAACTCTGACAGCGGGCCAGGCCCCACTAGCCTCCCCTTGTGAACGACACGGCTGTGACGGTAGGCGGCTTCTTCGGCGCGAGGTCCGGGCGGGCCGTCGGGGACGAGGGGCAGGCGATCGACCTCGTCACCAAGCAGATTGGGGTGTTGGCACTCCCCTCAGGCGTCCTGGGCGTGGTTGACCCGTTTGCGTCCTTGGACGCCCCCCTTGAGGTGCAGCTCGAGCCGGGCATCTATCCGGTGATCCTCACCTTGGGGAGCGATCCGGAGGAGGACGATCCGGAGTTCACAGATGCGGCGTATCTATCTGCCGTGCTGGCAGATGGGGATCCGGTCAGCGTTGAGCCCGCACCCGGGACCTTTGTCGATGGTCAGTTGTATGGCGTGACGACGTGGGGAGGGTCCGTCGGATTCGTGGACGCCGTCGCCGCGGTGAGCCACACCGTGCCACCCGAGG
>CAYYCE010000500.1:0-3026 GCA_964469635.1 uncultured Kineosporiaceae bacterium | reverse complement strand
CCACCGAGCCGTTCAGCGAGCCCGAGGTGTTCGACTTCCCGGAGGGCATCGGCCCGATCGAGTGCGTCAATGTCGAGCACGAGGAGGTCCTGCTGATGCCGCGGCGGCTGCAGGCCGGGCGGGTGACCTTCAAGTACGGCCTGGGCGAGGAGTTCATCGCCGTGCTACGGATGCTGCGCAGCCTCGGCCTCGACCGCACCGAACCGGTGACGGTCAAAGGGGTGCAGGTCAGCCCCCGCGACGTCGTGGCCGCCTGTCTGCCCGACCCGGCCACCCTCGGGGAGCGGATGCACGGCAAGACCTGCGCCGGGTTGTGGGCCAGCGGCGTCGGCAGGGGCGAGGGCTTCGAGGGAGGCCGGCGCCGGGAGGTCTACCTGTACCACGTCGTCGACAATGCCTGGTCGATGGCCGAGTACGGTTCACAGTGCGTCGTCTGGCAGACCGCCGTGAACCCGGTGATCGCCCTGGAGTTGCTGGCCGAGGGGATCTGGTCGGGCACCGGGGTGCTCGGTCCGGAGGCCTTCGATGCGCGGCCCTTCCTGGAGCGCCTCGGCCGCTACGGTCCGGACTGGGGCCATCAGGAGCGACCCGTCGCTCCCCTCGGCCGGCCTGTGGCCCGGGCCGCCCGTTCGGACCAGAACGTTTCGAGAGGAGGCGTGATATGACCCTGTCCGAGCAGGAGCGGAACGCCCTCGCCGGCGTCGGCAGCGGCCTGTTCATCGGCGGTCGGTGGCGCGAGGGCGGCACCGGAGCCACGATCCCGGTCGACGACCCCTCGACCGGGGAGGTGATCGCCCACGTCGCCGACGCGAGCGTCGAGGACGGTCGGGCCGCCCTGGGCGCCGCGGTCGCCGCCCAGTCCTCGTGGGCCGCCACCCCGCCCCGCGAGCGCGGCGAGATCCTGCGCCGCGCCTTCGAGCTGATCACCGCGCGTTCCGACGAGCTGGCGATGATCATGACCCTCGAGATGGGCAAGCCGCTGAGCCAGGCCCGCGGCGAGGTCGCCTACGCGGCCGAGTTCTTCCGCTGGTTCTCGGAGGAGTCCGTGCGGATCAGTGGTCGGTACGCGGTGGCCCCCAACGGCGCGACCCGGCTGCTGACCATGAAGCAGCCCGTCGGGCCGTGCCTGTTCATCACGCCCTGGAACTTCCCGCTGGCCATGGGCACCCGCAAGATCGGACCCGCGGTCGCGGCCGGCTGCACCATGGTGGTCAAGCCCGCGACCCAGACCCCGCTGTCGATGTACGCGCTGGCCGCGATCATGACGGAGGCCGGCCTGCCGGACGGCGTCCTCAACGTGATCACCACCAGCCGCTCCGGCGCGGTGATGGAGCCGCTGATCCGCGATCCCCGGCTGCGCAAGCTGTCCTTCACCGGCTCCACCGAGGTCGGCAAGAGGCTGGTCGAGCAGTCCGCCGAGCAGTTGTTGCGGGTCTCGATGGAACTCGGCGGCAACGCCCCGTTCCTGGTCTTCGGGGACGCCGACGTCGAGGCCGCGATCGAGGGCGCGATGCTGGCCAAGATGCGCAACATGGGCGAGGCCTGCACCGCCGCGAACCGGTTCCTGGTCCACGTCTCGGTGGCCGAGGAGTTCGCCCGCGGCTTCGCGGAGCGGATGTCGGCCCTGACGGTGGGGCGGGGGACCGAGGACGGCGTGGACGTCGGGCCGCTGGTCGATGCGCCGTCGCGGATCAAGGTCGGCGACCTGGTCGAGCAGGCGGTCGCCCTCGGTGCCCGGGTTCTCACCGGCGGCGACGCGGTCGGCGAGCGCGGTTACTTCTACGCCCCGACGGTACTGGCGGACGTGCCCTCGGGGGCCCGCATGCTCACCGAGGAGATCTTCGGCCCTGTGGCCCCGGTCACGACCTTCGAGACCGACGAGGAGGCGCTCGTGCTGGCCAACGCCGGTGAGTTCGGGCTGGTCGCCTACGCCTTCACCCGAGACATGTCCCGGGCGATCCGGGTCGCCGAGGGGCTCGAGACCGGCATGGTCGGGCTCAACCAGGGCATCGTCTCGAACCCGGCGGCCCCCTTCGGTGGGGTCAAACAGTCCGGCTTCGGCCGCGAGGGCGGCGCCGAGGGCATCGAAGAGTTCCTCGAGACCAAGTACGTGGGCATCGCCCTCTAGAGCATGATCACGAACCAGAGGGCGGGGAGGGTCGGTTGTGGGATTCCGGTCGACGGTGGGTAGCGTCGGGGTTCGTGCGTGACGTCGTCCTGCTCGGATCGACCGGCTCCATCGGAACCCAGGCCCTCGACATCGTCCGACTCGCCCCGGACCGGTTCCGTGTCGTCGCTCTGGTCGCCGGCGGATCGCGGGTCGACCTGCTGGCCGATCAGGTCGCCGAGTTCGGCGTCCCACGGGTGGCCGTGTCCGATCCGGACGCCGAGGGGGTGCTCACCGCGGCGCTGCGGGCCCGGGGCGTGGACGGCGTCAGGATCTCGACCGGGCCGAGTGCCGCCGAGGAACTGGCGGGACTCGGCACCGACGTCGTGCTCAACGGAATGACCGGGGCCATCGGGCTGCGGCCGACGCTGGCGGCACTGGCGGCAGGCTCCACACTGGCGCTGGCCAACAAGGAGTCGCTGATCATCGGCGGCGCATTGGTCACCGGCGCCGCGGCGCCGGGGCAGATCGTGCCGGTCGACTCCGAGCACTCCGCGCTCGCCCAGGCGCTGCGCGCCGGGAGGCCGCAGGAGGTGGCCCGGCTGGTGCTCACCGCCAGCGGCGGGCCGTTCCGGGGCCGCAGCCGCGACGAACTGAGCGAGGTCACACCCGAGCAGGCGCTGGCTCACCCCACCTGGTCGATGGGGCCGGTGATCACCACGAACTCGGCAACCCTGCTCAACAAGGGGCTCGAGGTGATAGAGGCGCACCTGCTGTTCGGCGTCCCGATGGCCTCGATCGCGGTGGTGGTGCACCCGCAGTCGGTCGTCCACTCCTGGGTCGAGTTCGTCGACGGCTCATGCATCCTGCAGGCCAGCCCGCCCGACATGCGACTGCCGATCGCGCTGGCGCTCGGCTG
>CAYYCE010000499.1:0-3036 GCA_964469635.1 uncultured Kineosporiaceae bacterium | reverse complement strand
GCGCGGGACGGCACCCGGCCAATGCAGAGCCCGAGACCTGTGCTTGAGGAATTCTTAACGACTCTGCCCGGGACCGGCCAACGTGCCTCCGGGACCCCGGGGCCGACCCGCGAACATCTGCCGCAGGGCGGTCATCGACGCGAGCATCGAGTACTCCTGGCGCGCCGCCCCGGGTCCCGCCGCCCCATGCACCATTCGCTCCCGCAGGAACGCCAGCTCGCTGCCCAGGTCCTGGAACTCGCGCATCGACTGCTCTCCCACCGGCCCGCCGTACCCGCGGGCCCAGGCCCGCGCCTGACGGCGAGCGGGCAGCGAGGCGAGCATGGCGACCTCGCCGGCGGCGAGCCAGCCGGTCTGCCCGTACACCGCGAGGTTACGGGCGATCAGCCGGCCCTCGCGGCGGCGGGCGAGCATCGCCACCACCCCGAACGTCACGAACACCGGCACCTGCAGCAGGACGTATCCGGTGACGAAGCCGTTGAGCCCCGAGGAGGCCGACAGATTCCAGGCCCCGTGCAGCAGCACGGCCACCGCGAACCCGGTGATCGGCGCCAGCACCTTGACGACCGGGTTTCGGCTGCGCGCGGCCAGGCCCAGTCCCACGCCGGTGGCACCGGTGAACAGGGGGTGGGCGAACGGGGAGACCAGGCAGCGCATGACGAAGACGAACACCGTGACCGCGCCACCCTCCCCCAGGGTGCGACCCAGGTAGAGGATGTTCTCCACGAACGCGAAGCCGACCCCAGCCAGCCCGGCGTAGACGATGCCGTCGACGACGCCGTCGAACTCCCGCCGCTGCATCAGCAGGATCAGCAGGACCGCCAGGCCCTTGAACGACTCCTCGACCAGAGGCGCCACCGCGACGGCGCCCAGCGTGGGGTCGCCCCCGTTCGCGGTGATCGCCGAGACGGAGGCCGTGTTGATCACCAGGGATCCGAAGGTGGCGACCCCGGCGCCCCAGGCGAACGCGAAGGCGAGCAGATGGGGCGGTTCGGCCTCGTAGCGGTCCAGCCACAGGTAGGTCGCGACCACCGGGAAGGTCGGGACGGTGGCCAGCACGAGACCGGTCACCAACCCGGCGAAGCCGGTCTCGGAGGAGATGGCCGCGATGGTCAGCAGCGCGCTGCCCAGGGTGATCACCACCACCGCGGCCCGGACCAACAGGCTGCGCCCCCGCCCCGGGCGGCCGACCGGGCCGGGCGGCGGTGCCGGGGGGCGGTAGGGCGAGCCTCCGAGCGGCTGCGGCGTGGTCATGGCCATTGCAGCGAAGGCTAGTGGGTGGGCGGCAATAGAGTGACCGGCGTGAGTCAGGCAAACAGCGGGCAGTCCGGTGAGCGCTCGCAGGACCGGATCGTGTGGATCGACTGCGAGATGACCGGCCTCGACCTCGTCGCGGACGCATTGATCGAGGTCGCGGTGCTGGTCACCGATTCCCAGCTCACCGTGCTCGGCGAGGGGGTGGACGTCGTGATCCGGCCACCCCAGGAGGCCTTGGAACAGATGGTCGACGTGGTCCGCGAGATGCACACCACGTCGGGTCTGTTGAAGGTCCTCGACGCCGGGATCACGCTCGAGGCGGCCCAGACCACCGTGATGAAGTACGTGCGTGCCTGGGTGCCCGAGCCGGGCAAGGCACCGCTGGCCGGCAACTCGGTCTCGACCGACCGTGGTTTCCTGGCCCGAGACATGCCCGAACTCGACGCGCATCTGCACTACCGGATCGTCGACGTCTCCTCGATCAAGGAACTGGCGCGCCGCTGGTTCCCCCGGATCTACTTCGCCTCGCCCGAGAAGAACGGCGGGCACCGGGCGCTGGCCGACATCCGGGACAGCATCAACGAGTTGAGGTACTACCGGGAGACGTTGTTCGTCCCGGCGCCCGGTCCGACCAGCGACGCCGTCCGCGCCGTGGCCGCGAAATACCGTGGCGCTCAGGCCTGATCTCGTTGGGTATGCTGGCCCGCGACCGGTGACGGCTCGCCGCCCGACCCGATCGTGGTGGGTGTAGCTCAGCTGGTAGAGCATCTGGTTGTGGTCCAGAGGGTCGCGGGTTCAAGTCCCGTCACTCACCCGGTACGGACGAGTTCTGCCGCAGTGCGGCCGGCCTCGTTCACCCCGCCCCGACCGGGCGGCGCGCGTCGTCCCCGCAGACCCGGCGAGGACGACCGAGACAACGACGATGTGTCGTACCTGTCGACACGGTCCACCGTGCGGCAAACTCTCGGCACAGATCTCTTACGCCACCGAACCACTGGGACCCTTGATCGGGCACTGCGGCACCCGCCTAGACCTTGGTCCTAGGGTCCACCTCGGGACACCGGCCATGGTGTCCAAAGACGTGAGTTCCGCAACGGCCACGAAGGGCAGACGATGCCGAAGTACGTATACGACTTCAACGAGGGCAACAAAGATCTCAAGGACCTGCTGGGCGGCAAGGGCGCGAACCTCGCCGAGATGACCAACATCGGACTTCCCGTGCCTCCGGGCTTCACGATCAGCACCGAGGCGTGCACCCACTGGCTGCGCCACGACTCCGAGCCGGAGGGGCTGGACGCCGAGATCGCCAGCCACCTGACACGGATCGAGAAGGAGGCGGGCCGGACCCTCGGTCAGTCGGACGACCCGCTGCTGCTCTCGGTCCGCTCCGGCGCCAAGTTCTCCATGCCCGGCATGATGGAGACGGTGCTCAACGTCGGGCTCAACGACAAGAGCGTGGAGGGGCTGGCGCAGCACTCCGGCGACCCCCGGTTCGCCTGGGACTCCTACCGACGTCTGCTGCAGATGTTCGGCAAGACGGTGCTCGACATCGACGGTGAGAAGTTCGAATCCAGGCTCGATGCGGCCAAGGCCGCCAAGGGCAGCACGAACGACCTCGACCTGGACACCGGCGACCTGCAGAGCCTGGTCGAGCAGTACAAGGCCGTCATCCAGGAGGAGACCGGCAAGCCCTTCCCGCAGGAGCCGGTGGAGCAGCTGCGCGAGGCGGTCAGCGCCGTGTTCCGGTCCTGGAACACCGATCGGGCCCGGCTGTACCGG
>CAYYCE010000498.1:999-3041 GCA_964469635.1 uncultured Kineosporiaceae bacterium | reverse complement strand
TCGGCAGCAGCGGCTCGAGCACCCGCTGGCGGGTCCTCGGCACGAGGCTGGTGACCCACTCGTGGCCGGCGACCAGACGGTCCCAGTCCGGCGCCCGGTCGAGGATCATGAGACTGCACAGCGTGGAGGAGCGCCTGGGGTGCCGCTCGGAGCGCCATATCGTGGCATCGAGCTCGTTCATCCGTTCCGAGCGACCCCATCGGGCGGCCGCCGCCCACGCCGCCCGGGTGCGGGCATCGGCGTCCCGCCCCGGACGTCTCCTCGGCTCGCCCATCGCCACCTCCGGTCACGGGTCTCGGTGTTCGAGGCCCGCCGCCATGGACGGTTCCGCCGCCAGTTCCTCCGCCGCCGTCGGGAACAAGCATGTCCCGGCGCGCGCGGACGTGTCACGGGGTGCCGGCCGGTGATGCGGCAGGCGGGGCCGGTGCGGCGGACCACCCGGCCGAAGCATCGCTCGGCCGCGCCCTGTGGTACGCGCGACCGCGGCCGTCGGCCCCGTCGTGCCGCTCGGGACATTCGTCTCGACGGGCACGGGGAGAACCGGAACTAGACTTCAGTCGTGGTTGCTTCAATGACGCTTGAAGTGAGGGAGCGGCGGGGGGGCGGATCCCGCCCGCCGTCCGACAGGGCGGTCCTGTTGTCGGTGGTGGCGGAGCCGAGCCGGTTGGCCGTCCTCGACGCCCTCACCGAGGGGACCACCTGCGTGTGCACGCTGCAGGAGAGGATCCCGGTGGCGGCGAACCTGCTCAGCTACCACCTGCGGGTGCTACGCGAGGCGGGTCTGATCTCGGGGACGCGACGCGGCAAGTGGGTGGACTACTCACTCACCGAGGGAGCCTTGAGTCGCCTGCACGCGGCCCTGCCCGGAGGCGGTGCACCCCGATGACCCTGCTGCACCCGGAGACGGGCACGGTCTCGGGCCGCCGCGTCGTCGGCGTGCTCGCCGGGGCGGCGGTGGGCTGGGCGGCGGCCTACTGGGCCAACGGGCAGGTGTGGAAGCGATTGCTGTTCGACGCGCTGGACCTGGACCCCGCCTCGCGGTGGGTGGAGTCGGTGCGGTTCTTCTGCTTCGACACCGTGAAGATCGCCCTACTGCTGATCGGGATCATCTTCGTGGTCACGCTCGGGCGGTCCTACCTGAGCGTGGAGCGCACCCGGGCACTGCTCGGGGGACGCCGCGAGGGGATCGGGAACGTCATGGCCGCGGGGCTGGGGGTGGCCACGCCCTTCTGTTCGTGCAGCGCCGTGCCGGCGTTCGTCGGGTTCGTCGCCGCGGGTGTGCCGATCGGCGTGACCCTGTCGTTCCTCATCGCCTCGCCGTTGGTCAACGAGGTCGCGGTGGCCCTGCTGTTGAGCATGTTCGGGGTGCGCATCGCGTTGCTCTACATGGTCGCCGGGCTCGTGGTGGCGACCGTCGCGGGGTGGGCGCTGGGACGGCTCGGCGTCCAGCGATGGGTCGAGCCCTTCGTCTTCGAGACCAGGCTCCGCGGCGAGGTCGTCGACCCCGCCGCCGGCCTGACCCTGGTGGACCGGGTCGACATCGCCGCCGAGGAGGTCCGGACGATCCTGCGCCGGATCTGGCCCTACCTGCTCGTGGGGATCGGGCTCGGTGCGGTGATCCACGGTTGGGCGCCCGAGGCGTTCTTCGCCCGGTACGCGGGTGCGGGGAACCCGTTCGCGGTCCTGGTCGCGGTCGGTCTGGGAGTGCCGCTGTACTCCAACGCCGCGGGGGTGATGCCGCTGGTGCAGGCCCTGGCCGAGAAGGGTCTGCCGATGGGGACGCTGCTGGCGTTCATGATGAGCGTGGTCGCGCTGTCCCTGCCGGAGCTGATCCTGTTGCGCCGCGTCCTCCGGCTGCCGCTGCTGGCGACCTTCGTCGCCGTCGTGGCCGCCGGGATCGTCACCGTCGGCTATCTGTTCAACGCCGTCCTCACCTGAGGTCGGCGCCTCGAACCGCAGCGTTCGAAACACACGGGAAGGGATGACGAGACGTGATCGTGAAGGTGCTGGGGAAGCAACCCTCGCCGGAGCTCCTGTCGCGG
>CAYYCE010000498.1:376-989 GCA_964469635.1 uncultured Kineosporiaceae bacterium | reverse complement strand
GGAGAAGGCCACCCGGGCGGCCCTGGCCGAACTCGGCCTGGAGGCCACCGTCGAGAAGGTCACCGACTACGGGGCCATCGTCGGGTACGGAGTGATGAGCACCCCCGGGTTGGTCGTCGACGAGAAGGTGGTGCTCTCCGGACGAGTGCCGACCGTCGCCCAGGTCCGCGACATCCTCGCGGCCGCGACCGGCACGGCGCAGGTCTGAGCCGGCATGGCCCAAGCGACCGCCGGGGAGCGGACCGGGCACGTCGTCGCGCGACTGTCGCGACTGGACCGCTTCCTGCCGGTCTGGATCCTCGCCGCGATGGCCGTGGGGCTGGTCCTGGGCCGCGCCGTGCACGGCCTCGATGACGCCCTGAACCGCGTGCAGGTCGTCGGGGTGTCCCTGCCGATCGCCCTCGGGCTGCTGATCATGATGTACCCGGTCCTGGCCAAGGTCCGCTACGACAGGCTCGACGCCGTCACCCGCGACACCAGACTCATGGTCCCCTCGCTGATCCTCAACTGGCTCGTCGGACCGGCCCTGATGTTCGCCCTGGCCTGGATCCTGCTGCCCGATCAGCCCGCGTACCGCACCGGCCTGATCATCGTCGGCCTGGCCCGCTGCATC
>CAYYCE010000498.1:0-366 GCA_964469635.1 uncultured Kineosporiaceae bacterium | reverse complement strand
GGGAGGCCGCCGCGGTACTCGTGGCCCTGAACTCGGTCTTCCAGGTGCTGGCGTTCGGGATCCTCGGCTGGTTCTACCTCTCGGTGCTGCCCGGCTGGCTGAACCTGCCCGGCACTCGGCTCGAGGTCTCCGCCTGGGACATCGCCCGCAGCGTCCTGATCTTCCTCGGGATCCCGCTCGTCGCCGGCTACCTCAGCCGGGTCCTGGGCGAACGTGCCAAGGGGCGGGAGTGGTACGAGCAGCGATTCATTCCGAAAATCAGCCCGATGACCCTGGTCGCGCTGCTCTTCACCATCGTCGTCATGTTCAGTCTCAAGGGGGAGCTGATCGTCCAGATCCCCCTCGACGTGGTGCGGATCGCCATTC
>CAYYCE010000497.1:0-3043 GCA_964469635.1 uncultured Kineosporiaceae bacterium | reverse complement strand
GGGTCGGGGCTGCTTGCCTTGACAGTTGGTTGGTTGGCCGGTCGGGCTGTCGGGGGTCGCGTGGGACCTGCCGGCGGCCATGGCGAAGGCGGTAGGGGCTGGCGGGGTCGTGGGTGTGCCCCGGGCTGCCGCCCGGGAGGGTCATCCGGGCGCTACTGCCCAGCTTCCGGGGCCGACGCTGGCCACTTTGAGTATGCCGAAGCGGGCCAGGTTCGTTGCGGCTGCCAGTAATGCGAAGTCGGCGGCGACCCTGGTCTGACCGCGGACGCGGGCTCGTCGGCCGCCGTGTCGGCGGCGCATCAGGTGCCCGATCTTGCGTTCCACCTTTGGCCGGGTGGCGCGGTAGTCGGCCCGCCAGCGCGGGTCTTGCTGGCTCGTGCGGGCCCGGGTCAGCTCGGCCTCATAGCGGCCGATCGTGATGGTGCGCCCGGTCGCCGCGGTCGTGCACTGGGCGGCCAGCGGGCAGCCACCGCAAGCGGTCGCGAAGGCCGCGGTGCTGCCGCCGGCCTTGGCCGATCGGAGGGCCACGCTGACGTGGGCGGGGCAGGTCACCGTCCCGGCATCCAGGTCGATGGTGAACCGGTCCTTGGCGAACCGACCGCCCGGTGCGACCGGAGGTTGCACCTTGGTCATGATGTCGGCGCCGGCCCGTTCCAACTTCTCCAGCAGCTCGCCGGCGCCGTAGGCCGCGTCGCCGTAGACCGCCAACGGCGCCTGCGTCGTGCCAGCCTGGAGATCATGGCCGCCGCCGGCCTGCTCGGCGGTGTTGCCGGCCTCGCAGACATCGCCAGCCAGCAGCTCACCCGCTGCGGCCGCGTCACCGGTGTTGCCTGCCGTCACCGCGGTGGCGGTGATGACCTCGGAGTCGGGATCGACCGCGATGTGCCCCTTGTACCCGTCGAAGCCGCGGGCGGAGGTCTTGTGCCCGTGCCGGGCCTGGGGGTCCACCGTGGAGATGACCCGGTCCTTGGCGACCCGGCGGGCGATCCGGAACACCCCGTCGGTGCCTTCGTCCAGGTCCTGGCCGACCAGGGTCGCCAGCAGCTTCCCCGCCTGAGTCAGCGGCCCGAGCTCGCGCCCGTCCAGGACCCCCAGCACGCCCATGGCATCCTTGGCCAGGGCATCGACCAGGACGTCGCGGGCGACCGGGTCGTCGTAGTCACAGACCGGTTTGCCCGCTGCCGCGTAGTCGTCGTCGCGACCGATCACCGAGCGCAGCTCGGCTTCCAGGTCGGCGCCGGCAGCCCTGAACACCCCGCGGATACCCGAGCGGATCAAGGTCACCGTGTCCATCGTGGCCACCGCGTCATACAACGCGGTGGAGTCCAGGACCCGTTTGCGTCCGACCAGCCCAGCCGCCTTCGCCGCCTGCAGGGTCACCTCAAAGATCCGGTCCGGCCGGGCCGAGGCGGCCAACCGGGCCCGCATGTCGACCAGCACCGTGTGCACGAACCCCGGGTAGTCGAAGTCCAGCCCGCCCGCCGCGTACTTCCACCGGGCGTCGAACGCGAAACGGTCCACGGCCTCCCGGTCGCTGCACCCCTCGATCCGCTGCAACACCATCACCACCGCCACAATCATCGGCGGCACACACCGCCGTCCCACGCCAGTGAACAGGTCAGCGAACATCTCATCGGGAAACAGCGTGAAGCACTCCCGGTGCAGCACCGCGTAGATCGAGTCCTTCGCGACCCGGCCCTCGCAGTAGCCCACCGTCGAACGCAGCAGACCACCCTGCCTCGGCGCCAAACCCAACGTCACCACGAACCCCCATAACAGACAACGAAATCCGTTGAAGCCATCGTCCCAAAACCATCACCTCAGCCCGGCCGGCGACACGCGAAAGACACCAGCCACCTAGGGCGTGTCTGTTACTAAGACACGCGTAAGTATGTCGAATGGTTCTGGCTGCAGTTCTGGGAGACTGGGCCATGCGCGAGGACGACGGCCGCAAGCTGGACCACCAGACACTGGAGACGCTGCGGCTGCGCGCGGTCGAGCGAGTGGCGCAGGGCGCGGACCCACGGGAGGTGTCGCGCGCGCTCGGACTGCACAAGCACACCGTCTACGGGTGGGTCGCCACCGCGCGCAACGGAGGCCGGGAAGCCTTGCGGGCCAGGCCGATTCCGGGTCGGCCGGCGAAGCTGGACGAAGCTCAGACGCGGCGGCTGTACGAGGCAGTGGTCGGCAAGGACCCGCGGCAGCTGCAGTTCGACTTCGCGTTGTGGACCCGGGACCTTGTGGGCGAGTTCATCCGCCGCGAGTTCAAGGTCGAGCTGTCCGCCTCAGCGGTCGGGCGTCTGCTGCACCGGATCGGGCTCTCACCGCAGCGGCCGCTGTGGCGGGCCTGGCAGGCCGACCCGGAGAAGGTGGCGGCGTGGAAGGAGAGCGAGTATCCGGCGATTGCCAAGGCCGCCAAGAAGACTGGCGGGACGGTCTACTTCGCCGACGAGGCCGGGATTCGTTCGGACCACCACGCCGGGACCACCTGGGGCGCGATCGGCAAGACCCCGATGGTGAAGACGACCGGTGCCCGATTCTCGCTGAACATGATCTCCGCCGTGACGGCCAAGGGCCTGCTGCGCTTCTCCACCTTCAACGGGTCGATGACCGGCGAGAAGTTCATCGAGTTCTGCAGGCGGCTGATGGCCGACACCGACGGGCCGGTCTTCCTGGTCGTCGACGGCCACCCGGTGCACCGCTCCAAGCTGGTAAAGGCCTTTGCCGCCAACAGCGGCGGCCAGCTGCGCCTGTACCAGCTGCCCGGCTACTCCCCCCAGCTAAACCCCGACGAATGGGTCTGGAAGAACGTCAAGAACGACCGCGTCGGACGTTCCGGGATCACCGGCCCCGACCAGCTCAAGGCTCTCGCGGTCGCCGCGCTGCGCCGCCTTCAGGCCCTGCCGCACATTGTGCGCGGCTTCTTCGGTGACCCCGATCTGGCCTACATCACGACAGTCTGATTCGAGCTACTAACGCCCGGCTTGGTAAGTCTTGGCGCGGTGGCTCATGATGACCATCGCGAGCATGACGCCGCCGAGGT
>CAYYCE010000496.1:0-3044 GCA_964469635.1 uncultured Kineosporiaceae bacterium | reverse complement strand
GGGCGAGGGACATCGTCCGGGCGCCCGCCGTCCGAGTGCCCGCCGTCCGAGTGCCCGCCGTCCGACAGGTCGATGACGCCCGGCCGCCCCGGATCCCGCCGGGGTGCGGGTGCCCCCGCGGCCGAGCCGGGGTAGCGGCGGCGCAGGGCCAGGGCGTAGCGGTCCTCGAGTTCGTCCACGACTGCCTCGACGCTGAACAGTGCGGTCGCGGTGGCGTGCGCCCGGTGCCCGAGATCGGTCCGCTCGTCCTCGTCGTCGGCCAACCGGATGACGGCCTGTGCCAGGGCGAACTCGTTGGGCCGGGTGACCAGGCCCGCCTGCCGGGCCCGCAGCGTCAGCGCGTGCCGGGTCTCGCTGGTGCACACGCAGGCCACCCCGGCGGCGAGCGCCTCGAGCAGCGCGACGGAGCGGGCGCCGTCGGCGGCGGGCAGCACGAACACGTCCGCGCGGGCCAGCCGGTCGAGCACCCCGGGATGCGGCAGCGCGCCCTCGTACCGCAGCCTGCCGTCGAGGTGGTCCTCGGTGCCGATCAGCTCCCGCAGCGCGGTCAGGTCGCCGTCGTCCGGTCCGATCACCGAGAAGGTGGCGTCCAGACCCAGTTCGAGCGCTGCCGCGGCGGCCTTGGCGAAGGTGAGGACCTGCTTGTCCGGGTGCAGCCGGCCGACGGTGACGACGTCCAGTGGCCTGACCGGGGAATCCGACCGCGAATCCGACCGGGAATCCGGCGCGGCCTCGGGGACCGGGACGCCGTCGGTCAGCAGAGTGATGGTCTCTTCGCCACCGATCAACCCGCTGATCGAGACCCGTTCGGCGGGGTCCACCGCCAGGCACAGCGCGGCCGCCCGCAGCGCCGGCACCGTCATGGCGTGGTCGGTGAGCCGTCCCCAGCCGGACTCCGCCGGGCGGAGCCGGCCGTGGGTCTGCACCACGTACGGGACCCCAGCGTGGTCGATCAGCGAGGCGGTCAGCAGCGGTATCACCTCGCGTGAGAGGTGGAGGTGGACCAGGTCGAACGTCGGCGCGTTGCGCTGCACCCACACCGACAGCCGCGCGGGCAGCCGCAGGCCGGCCGGCGCCCCGGTGCGGCCGCCGATCCGGAACAGGTGGGCGGGCACGCCGTCCACCTGCTCCGGGGGGTCGCCCGCGCCCCGCCAGGCGGCCAGTAGCTGGGCGTCGTGACCGCGGCGGCGCAGCTCGGCGCATTGGTTCAGAGCGATGGTCAGGGGACCACCGCTGCCCATCTGGTCATCGACGAGCGAGACCACGTGGAGTATGCGCACCCGACAGCTCCTGCTCGAGGCGGGAACACCCCGCTGGACGTGCGGTGGGTGGTCCGTCACGCCGGCCGTGCCGACCGGGCCCCACCGCAGCTCCTCCGCCGGACCCAGACGGATGCGGAGAGTTCATTGCTGGCAACAATGAGTAACAATCTGCGTCACGGCCGACCCTACTGGCGATCACAATATGAATCAAGACGAACGCGGAATGTTACGAAAGGAGGGGGCGAGTCGGTCGGCGCCGCGAGGTCAGGCGCCGAGCAGGCGCCGGACGGCCGAGGCCGGGATCACCACCCAGTCCGGGCGGTTGCGAGACTCGTAGACCACCTCGTAGAGCGCCTTGTCCACCTCGAGGGCGGCCATCAGGTCGGCGTGTTCGGCGAGGTCGAGCCCGGCGCGCTCGGCGTAGCCGGTCAGGAAGGCCACGCGGGCCTCGGCGGCCCAGGCGCGCGCCGCCTCGGCGAGCGGGGCGTCACCGGGGTGGGTGACGACGGCGTGTCCGGCCGCGTAGTCGAACGAGCGCAGCATGCCGGCGACGTCGCGCAGCGCCAGATCGGGTCGGGCCCGCTCGGCCAGCGGCCGCAACGGCTCGCCCTCGAAGTCGAGCAGCACCCAGCCGCGACCGGGGGCGTGCAACACCTGGCCGAGGTGGTAGTCGCCGTGGATCCGCTGCAGCAGCACCGGGGCGCCCCCGGTGCCCCCGCGGCTCGCACGCGCGATCCGCGCCCGGGCCGCCGCGGCCACGTCGGCCAGGTCCGGCACCTCACCCACCGCCCACTCCAGCCGCGCCAGCAGCCCGTCGGAGAGCCGGGCCAGGTCGGCGTGACCGGCCACGCGCGTGGGCAGCGTCTCGGCCAACCGCTCGTGGACCTCGGCCGTGGCGGCGCCCAGTTCGCGCGCCGGTCCGGCGAAGGACTCACCCGCGGCGACGGCGCGGGCCGCCACACGCCAGGCGTCCTCGCTGCCGGCGAGGAACTCGACGGCGAAGGCCAGATGCCCGTGGCGCTGCGAGCCTCCGGCCCACCAGTCCCCCTCGACCCAGCCGGCCGGGTGGGGTACCCGCTCGCAGCCAGCGGTCGCGAGTGCCGAGGCCACCACGACGTCCGGATTGTCACCGTGGGCGATCACGCGGAACACCTTGACGATCAACGGTGTGGGTGCGTCGGGGGCGACCACGATCGAGGTGTTGGACTGCTCCCCGCGCAGTACCGAGCCGGGGGCCTGCTCGTCGATCGGGACGCCGTCCTGCTGGCGTACCCCGCTGAGCCGGACGGCACCCTCCCCGACGTCCTCGCCGCGGTTCATCAGCCGCAGCAGGGTGTGCAGGTACAGCGGGTCGTGGGGTGCGTCGTAGACCCAGCGCCCGTCCGCGCCGTCGTCCGCGCCGTCGTCCGTGACCATGCCGACCAGGGCATGGGCCAGCTCCGGGACGGGGGAGCGGTGGTGGGTCAGCGGTACCTGGTAGAGCGTCCCGGCGGCGTCGACCAGGTGCAGCCGGACGCTCGCGCCGCAGCGATCCTCCGCCAGCGTCGTCCCACCCGCCAGGGTGACGTCGGCCGCACCGGCCGTGCCCTTGCCCGCGAACCACCGCTGACGGGTCAGCCAGGGGGCGAGCACCTCGGCGAGGGGTCCGGTGGGCACGTTCGGTGTCTCGGTGGTGGCCATGGTGTCCTCACCCCCAGCGACGGCGTGCCAGTGAGATCTTCGTGGTGGGCCGGTCCTCCGCCAGCTCCTCGACCTGGCCCCCGGCGGCCGCCGCCGTGGACC
>CAYYCE010000495.1:0-3064 GCA_964469635.1 uncultured Kineosporiaceae bacterium | reverse complement strand
ATGTCGAGGGTGCCGTCGGCGCGTTGCCAGAAGCGGCGCAACGGCGACCATCGCGACCCCAACGCGATGTTGCGCCATCGCAGTTCGCCGGCGGACTGGTGGTTGGCGCCGGTGAGCAGGGCCTGGACGAAGACCGGGTTGGTGGCCAGACCGACCACCGAATCCGCCTCGAGGTCACCGGCACCGGGCAGCATCCAGTCCGGCGCCGCCTCGGACAGGAAGCTCCACAGCGGCAGGTCGAGGTCCGGTTCCACCTCGACCGGCCCGACGTGGGTGATGCCGGGCAGTGTCGCGAGCACTCGCCGCACCGCGGGCGGCGTATCCACGGTCGGATCGATCGCCCCGGCGACCGCCGCGCCGAGCCGGGTCAGGTCGGGCGGCGAACACGGTTCGGCCGGCAGGTTCTCCTCGACCCAGCCGGGCCACTCCAGCACCGAGCGGTCGAGATCGGGATGCTCGTCGCCGTCCAGGAACCGATCGAGGGCCTCCGGATCGGGGCGTCCGTCGCGTCCCGGGGCCAACGCCGTCAACGCAGCCGCGATCGCCCCGGGCTGAGGGTGGTCACCGAGCCGGCGCATCACCGCGTCGGCCAGGGCGGCGTCGCCGCCGGCGAGGTCGTCCACCGCGTCCTTGACCGCACCGAGGACCTCGTCGGGTGAGGGGTTCCCGCCGCCGCGCAGGTCGGCCGGGTCCCCACCGTCTCGGTCGTCCGGGCAGCCGGCGGCGGCGGCGAGTACGGCGCCGAGCCGGGCGGCGCCGGGTGCGGCGAGCCCGGTACGGCCGGGCCCGATGCGCAGCGCCCGACGGGCCGCCGAGGACAGCAGTGACCGGGTCAGGCTGGGGGTGCGTCCGGCGATCTCGTCGAGCACCGAGGTTCCCGCCGCAGTGGTGAGCCGGCCCAGGGACGGTGCGAGCACCCCGAGCCGTTCGGCCGCCTCCGTGGGCACCCGGCGCCGCCACAGCGACCGGCTCGCCTCGACGCCCAGGGCGACGTGACCGATCCGGTCCTGGGCCACCAGAAGGTCGCCGACGCGTTCGGCGGCGGCTGCCGCGATCCGGTCCTGCCAGGCGATCGCGTTCCAGGCGCCGAGCCCAGCCGCCCCCCGCAGCCGCGGATCGCTGCGCAACTGATCCACCCAGCCCCCCGGGGGCGGATCGGCCGCAGGTGCGGCCGGATCGAAGGGCTCGGTGAACGGCGCGTCGTAGGCGGGCGCGGTGACCACGCCGCGCCCGTCCGGGATCAGGATCCGCTCGGTGAGCGCGGCCACCTCCGTCGCCACGTCCGGTTCGGGCGGGGTATCGATCGGGTCGGCGACGCCGCCGGTGACCGGAAGCCGCAGCGCGCCCGCGGCGGCCAGCACGACCCGGCCCACTGTGGTGCGATGGTCGTAGGCCACGGCGGCGCGGCCGAACGGACGCTTGCCGGCCGCCTCGATCGCGGCCAGGTCGGCCTTGCGGAGCCTGGCGGCCAGATCGGGGAAGTCGCCCTGCGGCCCGGTGCGAAATCCCCACCGGTCGTAGCAGTCCACGGTCACGGCGGCCGCACCGGTCCAGGCCGGACCGCCGTCCGGAGTGAACGCCGGCACCACGCAGGCGACATAGTCGGTGTCCGGTGCCAGGTCCCGCGGACAGACCAGCCGGGCCCGCCGCACGCCGTCCACCTCGTGCACGTGGGCCCACTGCGCCGAGGCCGCCAACGGGTGCGCCGCCTGCACAGCCGGGCCCAGGATGAGACGACCGTCCGGGCGCACCACCACCTCGTCCGCGGCGCGGCGACCGACGACCAGCGCCAGCCACGGCCGCAGCCGCCCACCGACCGCGGTCTGCGGGGCATAGCGCCACGGCAGGTCCGGGGCGGCGAACTCGACCAGCGCGAGCTTGGTCTCCTCGGCGTCGCCGGCCCCGGGCGCCGGGTAGCGACGGGTGATCGCGGCCGAGGTCAGCCGGTCGACGTCGCCGGGACCGAACAGTTCGAAGGGTGAACCGCTCGGGACGGTGACGGCCGGGTTCGTCAGGTCGGCGACGGTGACCGCGGCCGATCCCTGCAGCCGCCCGGCGATCGCGACACCGGTGGCCGCCGCCCGCAACGCGTGCTCGACGTGAGACGTGAAGGTGGCCATCTACACTCCCGCCAACGAGATGGGTGCGGCGGCGTCGGCGGCCGTGACGGGGATCCCGCTCGACCGGCGCGCGGTCTCGAACGCGGCGGTCGCATTCGCGTGACGCACCGGCCCGGTCGGTCCCACGCTCACCCAGGACTCGGCCTGGGCGGTCACCAGTGGGCCCCCGGGGCTCAACGCCGGGGGTGCGGCGGCGGCCGAGACCAGGGCGCTGTGGTGGTCGAGGCCGATCCGCAGCCCCGCCGGGCCGTCCTGGCGCACCCCGGCGCGGATCACGATCTGGCGCACCGTCCGGTCGTCGACGAGATGCGGGAACGACCCGGGCGCCGGGTCGGTCAGGCTCAGCACCCGGCCGCTGACGAGCCGATCGAATGCCGGTCGATGCAGCGCCTGCGCCTGGGTCAGGTCGAGGTAGCTCCCGGGGGCGAAGGACTCGGTGACGTCCTGGCCGGGGGTCAGGATGCTCGCCCCCTGGGGCGTCGACAGCGGTTGCCCGTCGAGGCGGTCCACGGCCACCCCCAACGGCACCCGGCGCTGTTCCACCCGCAGCGTGCCGGTCGGCGGCACCGCGGCCACGTCCGCCCGGCCGGGTCTGGGCCGCAGCACGACCATCGGGTCGGCGATCGAGGCGGCCCGCACGTTGGAGGGGCGGCGCAGCTCGTCCGCGACGACGTCCAACAGCCGCGGCGGCCTCGACAGCACGTCCGCCGGACCGCTGCCGAGGGTGAAGGTCTCGTCCCACGACAGCGAGAACAGGAACACGTCGATGCTGACCGAACCGTGGATCACCAGCGGACCCGGACCGCTGATCGATCCATCCAGGCGAACCCCGGCGAAACTGAAACCCCCTGCCGACACGTCGAATCCGGCACTGATGGAGGCCTCGAACCGGAACGGGCGGAACTGGACGATCGCGTCGAGCGCGACGAAGCCGTGGGCCTCGA
>CAYYCE010000494.1:0-3078 GCA_964469635.1 uncultured Kineosporiaceae bacterium | reverse complement strand
GAGCAGCTTCTCCACGCCCAGACAGAAGGCGGTCTCCTGGAACAGCGGCGTGAGGTAGTCCATGCGGGTGCAGAAGGTGACGCCCTGGGTCCAGGTGCGGTACTCCATGCTCTTCTCGATGCCGGTGTGCAAGTAGCCGATCCCGCACCGGGCCTCGGTGACCGTCTCGCCGTCGATCTCCAGGATCAGCCGCAGCACGCCATGGGTGGACGGGTGCTGCGGACCCATGTTGACGACGATCCGCTCCTCGCCCAGGTTCGCGGTCGCCTCCGCGATCTCGTCCCAGTCGCCGCCGGAGGCGTTGAATACCGTCGGGTCGTCGGGGGCCCCGGCCTCCTCCGGCGCCACGTACGGATCACCAGCAGTGGTCTCGCTCATCAGCTGTACGACCTCCTGGTGTCGGGCGGCGGGATGGTGGCTCCCTTGTACTCCACCGGGATGCCACCCAACGGGTAGTCCTTGCGCTGGGGGTGACCGGGCCAGTCGTCCGGCATCTCGATCCGGGTCAGTGCGGGATGACCGTCGAAGACGACGCCGAAGAAGTCCCAGGTCTCGCGCTCGTGCCAGTCGGCGGTCGGGTACACCGCGACCACCGACGGGATGTGCGGATCGGCGTCGGGACAGGTCACCTCGATGCGCAACCTGCGGTTGTGGGTGATCGACAGCAGGTGGTAGAGGGCGTGCAGTTCCCGGCCCTCATCGTGGAGGTAGTGCGCACCGCTGACCGAGACGCACATCTCGAATCGCAGGTCCGGGTGGTCGCGCATCATCTGGCAGACCGCGACCAGGTGTTCGCGGCGCACGTACATCGTCATCTCGCCGCGGTCGATGACGACCTTCTCGACGGCCTCGGCCACCGCATCCTCGCCGAGGGCACCGACCAGGGCGTCGGCGACGGCGTCGAACGGTTCGCCGTAGGGCCGCGGGGACGGCGCCGGCATGGTCACCGTGCGCACCAGGCCGCCGTAGCCCGAGGTGTCACCCGAGCCGTGGACGCCGAACATGCCCGTCCGGGTGCCGAGGGCCTCGGCCTCTGCCTCCCGGGTGGCCGGAGCGGCGGGGGTGGTGGTCTCCTCGCTCACCGAAGCAAACCCTTCATGTGGGACGTCGGAACCGCCGTGAGCGCAGCCTGCTCGGCCGCCCTCGCGGCCTCGACCCGGTTGGCGCCCAACGGCATCGACGAGATCTTGTCGTGCAGCGTGAGGATGGCGTGCAACAGCATCTCGGGCCGGGGCGGGCACCCCGGCAGGTAGACGTCGACAGGCACCACGTGATCACAGCCCTGCACGATGGCGTAGTTGTTGAACATGCCGCCGCTCGAGGCGCAAACGCCCATCGACAGCACCCACTTGGGTTCGACCATCTGGTCGTAGATCTGACGCATCACCGGGGCCATCTTCTGGCTCACCCGACCGGCGACGATCATCAGGTCGGCCTGCCGTGGGGAGGCTCGGAACACCTCCATACCGAACCGGGCCAAGTCGTACTTCGGCCCACCGGTCGACATCATCTCGATCGCGCAGCACGCCAGGCCGAACGTGGCCGGCCACAGCGAACTCTTGCGCATGTAGCCGGCCAGCACCTCGACCGTCGACAGCAGGAAGCCGCTCGGCAGCTTCTCCTCTATGCCCATCCGACCTCTCCGTCCGAACCGTGCCTCGACGCCGTCGCGCTCAGTCCCATTCCAGGCCGCCCCGGCGCCACACGTAGGCGTAGGCGACGAACACGGTGGCGATGAACAGCACCATCTCGATCAGCGCGAACAGCCCGAGGCGGTCGAAGGCGACCGCGAACGGGATCAGGAACACGCTCTCGATGTCGAACACGATGAACAACATGGCGACCAGGTAGTACTTGATCGGAAATCGACCGCTGCCCGCCGCGTGCGGAGTGGGTTCGATTCCGCACTCGTAGGCGTCGAGTTTGGCGCGGTTGTACCGCCGGGGGCCCGCCAGGGCCCCGGCGCCGACAGAGAACAGGGCGAATGCGGCCGCGATCGCGGCCAGAACGAGGATCGGCACGTAGGGGTTCACGCGCACTCACCTTTCCTCTCGCCCGACCGGTTCTCGCCGGTGGGCCTCGACCGATCCGCGGATCGGGGGTGCTGGTCCCTCGACTGCCCATGCTGCCGGTGCCACCGGCCCCGCGCAGCACGCGGGCCGCGGTGCAGCGGCCTGCCCGCCCTAGCCGGCGCGCCCCATCCTAGGGGCCTCCGGGCACTCGTTCGGGAGCGGCCCGGCGACTTCTCGCCGACGCGTTGTATGTGCCTTTGTGAACGGCTTGTCGTCACGGCCGAACGGCGCGGTGCAGCGCCACGATGCCCCCGCTGAGGTTGCGATAGGCGACGTCCTCCCAGCCGGCCTCCCGGATCACCCGGCCGAGCCCGGCCTGGTCGGGCCAGGCGCGAATCGACTCCGCCAGATAGACGTAGGAGTCCGGACTGGAGGAGACCCGCCGGGCCACCGCGGGGAGTAACCGCATCAGATACCCCGTGTAGAGCCGTCGCAACGGACCCCAGGTGGGGTGGGAGAACTCGCAGACGACCAGGCGGCCGCCATGGCGGGTGACCCGCCGCAACTCGCCGAGGGCGACCCCGACATCCGTCACATTGCGCAGCCCGAAGGAGATGGTCACGGCGTCGAAGACCCCATCGGCGAACGGCAGGTGCAACGCATCCCCGGCGACGAAGGCCAGCCCGGCGCCACGCCCGGCGCCGGCCCGAAGCATGCCCAGCGAGAAGTCGCATGCCACGACCTGCGCCCCGGCGGCGACCAACGGCTCGCTCGAGGTCCCCGTGCCGGCGGCCAGGTCCAGCACCCGCTCGCCCATCCTGACGTCGAGGGCCTGCGCGAGACGGGTGCGCCACCGTCGGTCTTGGCGCATCGACAGCACGCTGTTGGTGTGGTCGTAGCGCGGAGCGACCTCGTCGAACATGGCCGCGACGTCGCGCGGCTGCTTGTCCAGGCTGGCGCGGGGCATGCCCGGATCCTTTCATCCGCGGCGGGGGACCGCAGCGACGCGCCTTAGGACGACACCCGCGGCCGTGAACCGCCTTTGAGAGTGGCTTCCCATGGGATC
>CAYYCE010000493.1:0-3084 GCA_964469635.1 uncultured Kineosporiaceae bacterium | reverse complement strand
GGCCCGGCTGGCCCGGCTGGCCAGAGTCACCGTCGATGCGGCCGGCCCGATCGACCACCGCGAACGTGATCGGGACGGCGAGCGGACTGCCGCCGGCGTCGTTGACGCTCAGCAACCCCACCCGCGCCGCCTTCAGTCGACGACGGCATTCCGGCTCGGTGAGGCGCATCGGTCCAGGATGCACGCGGAGGGGATCTGCATGTACCTATGCCGTGCGGCCGGGCTGCGCGGCGCAGCGGCCAGCAATCGGAACCTCGAGCAGGGGCTTTCCGACCATGACGACCAACGAAACGAGTCGCCTGACCTTCGGCGGACGTCTGCACGCCAGTGATCTTCATCCACGGCAGCGCTCGGTTCGCGGTCCAGACCCGCTCCTGGCGCCGCCACCGTAGAGCTGAATAGCCCCAAGGACGGTTATCGCGTGATGCCGGCCAGGACCGTGGTCACGATCTTGAGTACGGCCTGGGGTCCGGGTGGGTTGCCCTTGTGTTCGGTGAACAGCAGGTGTGCTGCGCCGATCAGGGTGGGTGCGAGCGTGTCGATGTCGGCGTCCGGCGCGATCCGGCCCAGGTCCCGCTCGGCCGACAGATAGCCGGCGATCATGGCCGTGCCCTCGCCGACCAGGGGGAGCCGGGAGGTGCCAGCGGCGCGCAGCCGCTGGCGCAACTCGTCGCGAGCGATGACCAGGACGACGATCGCCACCGTGACCGGTTCGAGCAGGGTCGTCAGGGCGCCGTTCGGGCACGTGTACCAGCTTCCGCCCACAGTGGCGCAGGCCCTCGCCGTGGCCCACCGGCGAGCGGCCCCCGACTCGCCGCTGGCCCTCGACAGCCGGTCGGGAAGCTCCGTCCTGGACGCGTACCGGGGGCTGTACGTCGCAGCCGCGGATGGGATCCGCGAGGCAGGCGGGTTCAGCAAGCCCGCGGTGTGGCGCTACGACTGGGAACGCCTCTACACCCGGGACGAACTGCTGGACCTGGTCCCCACCTCGGGCGGTCTCACCAGCCTGCCTCCCGACCGGGTGGAAGAGGTCATGGCGGCGCTGGGCGCAGCGGTCGACGAACTGGGCGGCACCGTCACGGTGCCGTACGCCACCTGGGGCCTCACCGCGACCCGCACCGACAGCCCACCCCACAGTCGGAACGGATGAGGTCCAGTTCGCGACAACGGGCCCTACGGACGCGCATCATCAACAAGCATCCGCTTCTGCCGCGCCAAGGCGCCCGCGGCCGCCCCTTTCGGATCGTCGCGGGTCTCGGTCGAGAAGGGGGGGCGCTCGGCGAGGCTCATCCATGTCCCCGTCCGACGCGGCGCACCATCACCACCACCACCAGCAGCCGCGGCCCGGTTCGCGCCCTGAAGGGCCACAGATCACCCGCGAGGGCGCGGGTCGCCCGGGGCGGGCGGGTAGGGTCGTGGTGCGTTACCCCCAATGCCACCTCGGGCGGAGACGCTCGTGTGGAACTCCCGGTCCGACAACGGAGGCGGTCGTGATCGACGCGCTGCAGATCTCCAGAGACGACTACGACGCGGTCATCTTCGACCTGGACGGGGTCCTGCTGCACACGGCCGTGATCCATGCCGCTGCGTGGAAGACCCTGTTCGATGCCTATCTCACCGAGCGCGAGGGCCCGGCCTACACTCCCTTCGACATCGAGGCCGACTACCTCCGCTACGTCGACGGCAAGCCGCGGTATGCGGGCGTGCAGGACTTCCTGGCCTCACGCGTGATCAACCTCGCCTACGGCAGCCCGCAGGACAGCCCGCGGCGGGAGACGGTGTGCGGACTGGGCAATCGTAAGGACGCCCTCTTCGTCGAACGCGTCGAGCGTGACGGTGTGACGCCGGACGAGTCGTCCCTGGCCTGGGCGCGCGCGCTGCGCGAGACCGGCCTCCGGCTGGCGGTGGCCTCCTCCAGCCGCAACTGCAGGCCGCTGCTGCGCGGTGCGGGAATCGCCGAGTTGTTCGAGACCGTGGTGGACGGGGTGGACATCGACACCATGGGCATGCGCGGGAAACCCGACCCGGACATGTTCCTCGAGGCGGCGCACAGACTGAAGGTGGACCCGAGCCGTTGCGTGGTGGTCGAGGACGCCATCGCCGGGGTGCAGGCCGGTCGCCGCGGCGGCTTCGGCGCCGTCATCGGCCTCGACCGTGGCCACCGGGCGGCGGCCCTGTCCGCGAACGGGGCCGACGTGGTGGTGACCGACCTGACCATGATTCCCGTCGTCGCGGCTCCCGTCACGGGCCACCGGCCCGGCTCACTGCCCTCGGCCCTGGACCATGTGCCGGCCATCGTCCGTCGAGCGGCCGGCCGGCCCCTGGGCGTGTTCCTGGACTACGACGGCACGCTGACGCCCATCGTGTCCCGCCCCGATCTCGCGGTCCTGCCGCCCGCCACCCGCGAGGCACTGCGGGAGTTGGCGACCCGCTGCACCGTCGCCATCGTCAGCGGGCGGGACCTCGCCGACGTGCAGCGGCTCGTCGACGTGACGGAGCTGTTCTACTCCGGAAGCCACGGCTTCGACATCGCCGCGCCGGACGGCGGGCGCCGCGAACACCCCCGAGGAGCCGACTACCTCCCCGCCCTGGACGCCGCCCAGGCCCTGCTCCAGGAACGGCTGGCCCCGGTGCCGGGAGCCCTCGTGGAACGCAAGCGGTTCTCGCTGGCCGCCCACTTCCGCCTCGTCGGTGAATCCGATGTGCCGCGCGTGCGTGAGGCCGTGGACGATGCGCTCGCCGAGCGGCCACAACTGCGCCTGGCCCACGGCAAGATGGTGTTCGAGCTGCGGCCGAGGATCGAGTGGCACAAGGGCAAGGCGGTGCGCTGGCTCGTCGAGGTCATTCGCGACGCCGGAGGCGGCCCCCTCACTCCCCTCTACATCGGCGACGACGTCACCGACGAGGACGCCCTCGAGGAGATCCGTGCCGACGGGATCGGCGTCTTCGTGGGCGAGAGCGATCGGCAGACCGCAGCGCACTACCGGCTGGCCGACCCCACCGAGGTGCAACGCCTCCTCGTCCGCATCACCGAGGCCCTGCCCGAAGGAGGAGACCATGTCTGAGGCGCACGAATGGTCCCTG
>CAYYCE010000492.1:0-3084 GCA_964469635.1 uncultured Kineosporiaceae bacterium | reverse complement strand
CCCCAACATCTTCGAGTGCTGGGAGGACCGCGAGGCGACGTTCCTCATCGGCGGTCCGCAGTGCACCCGGCGCTGCGACTTCTGCCAGATCGACACCGGCCGGCCGGGCCCGCTCGACCTCGACGAGCCCCGCAGGGTCGCCGCGTCGATCAAGGCCATGGAGCTGCGCTACGCCACCGTCACCGGCGTGGCCCGCGACGACCTGGACGACGAGGGTGCCTGGCTGTACGCCGAGACGGTCCGCGCCATCCACGAGTTCTCCCCCGGGACCGGCGTGGAGATCCTCACCCCGGACTTCTCCGGCAGACCCGACCTGCTCGGCCAGGTCTTCGCGGCCGCGCCGGAGGTGTTCGCCCACAACCTCGAGACGGTGCCGCGGGTGTTCCGCCGGATCCGCCCGGCCTTCTCCTACGAGCGGTCGCTCGACGTGATCTCCCAGGCAGGCGGCGCGGGCATGGTCACCAAGTCGAACCTCATCCTCGGGATGGGCGAGACCCGCGAGGAGATCTCCGAGGCGCTGCGCGACCTGCACGCCGCCGGCTGTGACCTGATCACGATCACGCAGTACCTACGGCCCTCCGACCGGCACCACCCGGTCGAACGCTGGGTGCACCCGGAGGAGTTCGTCGAGCTGCGCGAGGAGGCGGAGCGACTCGGCTTCGCCGGGGTGATGTCCGGCCCCCTGGTCCGCTCCTCGTACCGGGCGGGCCGGTTGTGGGCGCAGGCGAAGGAGCGGCGCGCGGCCTCCCGGGCCGCCGAGGAGGCCTCCTGAACCCACCGGACGATGGCGGCGCCGGCCGCCCGACACCCCTGCGGTGAACGGCCTATCCTGGGCGCATGGCGCGTCTCTTCTCCCGCGGCTCGGATAAACCGGCCAAACCGAAGCAGCAGGGCAGGATCGCCCAGCTCTGGGCGATCTACAAGATGACCCGGGCGGCCGACCCGGCCGTCACCTGGTGGATGCTCGCCACGATCGCAGCCACCACCGCTGTCGGTGCCCTCATCGGGCTGGTGGTCACCTCTCCGCTGTACCTGGCCCCGCTGTTCCTGCCGCTGGGCTTCATGCTGGCCCTGATCATCATGGCCCGGCGGGCCGAACGCGCCGCCTTCGCCCAGGTGGCCGGCCAGCCGGGGGGCACCTCGGCCGCCCTGCAGAACCTGCGCCGCGGGTGGAGTGTCGAGGAGGCCCCGGTCGCCATCGATCCGCGCAGCCAGGACATGGTCTTCCGCGCCGTCGGCCGACCCGGCGTGGTCCTGGTCACCGAGGGGCCGCTCCCCCGGGTCAACCGGTTGGCCGACCAGCAGGCCAAGCACGTCAAGCGGGTGTTGGGCGAGGGCGTGCCGGTGATCGTGCTGCACGCCGGGGAGGGCGAGGGACAGGTGCCGCTCATCAAGATCAGCCGGGTGCTCACCCGCAAGCGGCCGGAGCTGACCAAGACCCAGGTGAGCGAGGTCTCGAAGCGGCTGCGCGCCCTCGGCGGCGTGAAGGTGCCGGTGCCCAAGGGCATCGACCCGAACCGGGCCCGTCCCGACCGCCGGGCGATGCGCGGGCGCTGAGACCGACGCCCCGCCACGACGAGTCCTTCGGGGAGGTCAGCGCCGGACGACGAGAGTGCCCGCCGCCTTGTCGTGCAGACCGCGTTGGTCGCGGTCCCAGATCAGTGGCGGCACGGCCAGGCACAACAGCACCGACCGGACGAGCGCCCGGACGGGCCCGGGCGGGGCGCCGTCCAGGCGTTCCACCCGCAGGCCCATGATGCGGTGCCCGGCGGTGAACCCCGCCGTCCCGACCAGCAGCACGTTCATGGTCAGCAGCGCCGCAAGCGGTGCGAGCGACCCCCACTGCAACGGCCGCATCAGCCCCGAGGCGATCAACACCGCGAATCCCCAGTCGATCGCCAGGGCGACCACGCGCCGTCCCATGCCGACGCCCCCATCGCCCCCATCGCCGTCACCGACGCCGTCCGGGGGCGGCGCGGCACCCGGACCCTGCAGCCATCCACCCAGTTGTCGACGTTCCACCACGAGCACAGCCTAGGATCGCAGTGACAGGATCGTGACCCGGACGACGTTGCGCCGCTCGGTGACGTGAGCGTCACCGCGATGCGCCGTTAGTAACATCGTGGAAACAGGCGGGACACCGGCGGGAAACTGCGCCTGCCTACCGTCGTGCCAGCTCAGGGGCCGGGTCGACGGCGGCCGTCCCCCTTCCACGACCGCAGTACCCTGCCCTCAACCCACTGGAGGTTGGATTGTTCAGCAATGCCGATGAGGTCATGAAGTTCATCACGGACGAGGGCGTCAAGTTCGTCGACGTCCGGTTCTGTGACCTTCCGGGTGTGATGCAGCATTTCAATGTTCCGGCCACGACGGTCAAGGCGGACTTCTTCGTGGACGGCCAGATGTTCGACGGCTCGTCGATCCGCGGGTTCCAGGCCATCAACGAGTCCGACATGAAACTGATCCCGGACATCAACACCGCCTACGTGGACCCGTTCCGTGTCGAGAAGACGCTGAACATCAACATGAGCATCGTCGACCCGTACACCGACGAGCCGTACAGCCGCGACCCGCGTCAGGTCGCCCGCAAGGCCGAGGCCTACCTGGCCTCCACCGGGCTCGCCGACACCGCGTTCTTCGGCCCCGAGGCCGAGTTCTACATCTTCGATGACGTGCGGTTCGAGACCAAGCAGAACGAGGGCTACTACCACATCGACTCGATCGAGGGCGCGTGGAACACCGGCCGGGTCGAGGAGGGCGGCAACCGCGGCTACAAGACCCGGTACAAGGGCGGCTACTTCCCCGTCCCGCCGGTCGACCACTACTCGGACCTGCGCGACGAGATGAGTCTGACGCTCGACGCACTCGGGCTCGAGGTCGAGCGTGCCCACCACGAGGTGGGTAGCGGTGGCCAGCAGGAGATCAACTACAGGTTCGACACCCTGCTCGGCGCCGCCGACAAGGTCATGCTGTTCAAGTACGTCATCAAGAACGTGGCCTGGCGCAACGGCAAGACCGTCACCTTCATGCCCAAGCCGCTCTTCGGTGACAACGGCTCCGGCATGCACTGCCACCAGTCGCTGT
>CAYYCE010000491.1:0-3090 GCA_964469635.1 uncultured Kineosporiaceae bacterium | reverse complement strand
CTGCACCCGCAGTGTGCGGTGGGGCGACAGGCACGTCCGTCCGACCGTCCCGCTCCGGTCCTGGCAGAGCCGGGCCGAGTCGCTGCCCGAGGCCACTCTGACCGCCGCCCGCGACGCTGTGGTGCTCGTCGACGAACGGGGAACGGCCCTGCTCACCGGGGCCGCCGCCATCGCCAGCACGCTGCGAACCTCGCCGCGCCGCCGCTGGCGGCTCGCGGGCCGACTGCTCGACCACCCGGCGATCCGCCCACTGGCCACCCACGGCTACGTCTGGGTGGCCCGTCACCGGCACCGGCTCCCGGGTTCGACGGACAGCTGCGACACGAGGTGACGCGGTGGCGCCCGGAGCGCGAACTTTGTCTGCCCTCGATGAAGGTCCGATCCACCCGGGACGTTGGCCCCCTGGTCGTGGGAGAGTACGCACCATGAGTGAGATCAGGGTGCGCCTCCTCGACGAGGACGACTGGCAGGAGTACAGGTCCGCGCGTCTGGCCGCCCTGAAGGAGTCACCCGAGGCCTTCGTGGCCACGCACGAGGAGGAAGCGGCGCTCCCCGAGGAGTTCTGGCACACCCGGATGAAACGCTCCCGGCGTCTGCTCGCCGAGGTGGACGGGGCCGCCGTCGGGGTCGCGAGCCTGCACGAGGACGACGACGAGCCCGGTCTGGCGCAGCTGTTCGGGCTCTGGGTGACCCCACCGGCCCGCGGCACCGGAGTGGCCACCGCCCTGGTCCAGGCGGGCGCCGATACGGCGCTCGCGCACGGTTGCAGCCAGCTCGCCTACTGGGTCGGCACCGAGAATCCGCGGGCCATCGGCTTCGCCAGCGGATTCGGCTTCCGCCCCGGGAACCAACGCCGGCCGATGCGGGTGGACGGGGACAGCGAGGCAGAGATCATGATGGTGTTGGCGCTCGGCTCCGACCGGGGCCAGCCGACGCCGTACTGAGGCCCACCCAGTGGGCGTGAACCGGGGCACACGACTCGTCGTCCTGCTGCGGGGCATCAACGTCGGGGGCAGGAACCGGATCCCGATGGCCGAGCTGCGCACCCTCCTGACCGAGCTGGGGGCCTCGTCGGTCGCCACCCACCTGCAGAGCGGTCAGGCGGTCCTCGACGTCGCCGACGACGAGGTGGGCGGCTTCGCCGGCCGGGTGCACGAGCAGATCCAGCGGCGCCTCGGACTCGATATCGACGTCCTGGTCCGCACCCGCGAGGAGCTGGCGGCGATCGTGGCGGCCAACCCGTACCCCCGGCTCGAATCCACCCCCAAGCGGCTGCACGTCAGCTTCCTGGACCGCACCCCCGACCCGGAGACCGTGGCCGCCGCCGGCACCGCCCACGGCGGCGACGAGTTCGCCGTGGGCGACCGCGTGCTGTACCTGGCGTTCTCCGGCAGCAGCCACGACTCGCCCCTGCTGCCCGTGCTGCGCCGCCTGGGCGGCGTCCAGACGGCCCGCAACTGGACCACGGTGACCGCGGTCATGGGACTGTGCGACCGGTGAGCCGATGACGCCGTTGCGGTGGGACCCGGCGCAGGACACCCGGCCACCGGCCCTCAGACGAGGATGAAGTTCCAGGCACCGGTCAGGACGGCGGCCGCCACCGCGGCCGTCATCGTCACCACCGCCCCGAGCACCAGCACCGCGTCCCCGGGTGCGTAGCTGCTGCGGCGTGCCCAGGTGCGACCGCGGCCGGTCCCGAACCCCCGCGACTCCATGGTCGTGGCCAGCGTCGCGCCGCGCCGGATCGCCAGGACCAGCAGGGCGAACAGCCGCCCGGCCAGATCGCGCAGCCGCGCCCGCCCGCTCCCGCCGCCGATTCCGCGGGCCCGCCGCGCCAGGGTCAGCGCGGCCCATTCCTCGGCGAGCACACCGAACAGCCGCATCGCGGCGAGCGCCGCGAGCACGAACCGCGCCGGCAGGTGCAGCTTCTGGATCAGGGCGTCCGCCAGATCGGTGGGATCGGTGGTGGCCAGCAGCACCACACCGGGAAGGCCGATCGCCAGCACCCGCAGCGCGATCGCGGACGCCGAGGCCACCGATCCCCGACTGACCTCCAGCGGTCCCAGGCGCAAGAGCTCGACGCCCGAGTCGACGCCGTAGACCGCGGTCGCCAGACCCGCCGAGACGGCGCCGGCCGCCACCGGCCACGAGCGCCGCCACAGCGCCCGGACCCCGAGCCCGCACCAGGGCAGCGCCAGCAGCTCGGCGGCGAGGGTGATCCCGCCGCTGACCGGGTCGACGCTGAGCAGCAGCACCGCCGAGATCAGCAGGGAGACGGCGAGTTTGGCGACCGGGTTGGTCCGGGCGATCGGCGCGCCGGGATCGACCCCCTTGCCGAGGTCCAGCACCGATACCGCGGTCATCCGCCGACCCCGCCGACCGCATCGACCGGGGCGCCCCGTGCCAGCCGCAGTACGTCGTCCGCGAGGGTCCGCACCAGCAGGTCGTCGTGGGTGACGGCAACCACGGCGGCGCCCTCGGCGCGCAGCGCACCCAGCAGCTCGACCAGCCCGGCCCAGGTGCGGGCGTCCTGGCCGAAGGTCGGCTCGTCGAGCACGAGCACGCGGGGGCGGGTGGCCAGCACGGTGGCCACCGACAGCCGCCGCTGCTCACCGCCGGAGAGGGTCAACGGGTGCGCTCGGGCCAACCGGGTGAGCTGCAACCGGTCCAGCAGTGCCGCCACCCGGTCGCCGACCTCGGCCGGCCCCAGCCCCAGCAACCGGGGCCCCACCGCGAGCTCGTCCGCACAGGTCGTGGCGACGAACTGGTGCGCCGGCTCCTGGAACACGGTGCCGATCCGGCGCACCAGTTCGCGCGGGCGCCAGTCGATCGGCCGCGGCCCGGAGCGTGGGAGGTCCAGCCCGGCGCCGGCCAGGACAGCGCCGGAGCTCGGGGCGACCAGTCCGGCCAACGCAAGCGCCAGCGAGGACTTGCCGCTGCCGTTGGGACCGACGACGCAGGTCACCCGCCCGGCCGCGAGCGCCAGGTCGACGCCGGCGACGGCGGGCCGCACGGCGGGTGGGCGCCGGACGGCGACCCGTTCGGCCCGCAGCAGGACCTCGCCCACCCTCGCCGCGGGGAGGTCGACCC
>CAYYCE010000490.1:0-3103 GCA_964469635.1 uncultured Kineosporiaceae bacterium | reverse complement strand
GCGCCCTGGCCGCGCTCGATCGGTCGGTGGTGGAGGTGGATTCACACCACGGCGCGGTGCTGCGCAGCGAGGAGGAGCAGGCCCTGGCCGCCACCCGGTTCACGATGCACGACAACGGCGACGGCACCAGCAGCGGGCAGTTCACCGTCCCCTCGTTGGCTGCGGCGATCCTGCGCAAGACGTTGGAGCAGCTGACCTCACCGCGCCGAATGATCGCCCACGAGCGCGGCGGTGTGGACGGGCGGGCCACCGGGATCGCGTGGGCGCACGCCCAGGGCCTGGCACTGGCAGAGCTGCTGGAGCATCTGCCCACCGACCGACTGTCGAGCAAGGTCGCCGCGACCGTCGTGGTCACCCTGGACCTCGACCGGCTCAGGGCCGGCCTTGGGGCTGCCGGCCTCGACGTCGGCTCCGAGATCTCCGCGGGGGAGGCCCGCCGGCTGGCCTGCTCCGCGGGGATCCTGCCCGCGGTCCTGGGTGGAGGGTCGCTGCCGCTGGACCTGGGCCGAGCGTCCCGGCTCTTCACCGAGACACAACGGGTGGCATTGGCCACCGTCTACGACACCTGTGCCGCCCAGGGATGCGATCGGCCATATGCCTGGTCCGAATTGCACCATGAACATTCCTGGTCGCACGGTGGGGGAACCGACCTCGCGGACGCCGTGCCCGCCTGCGGATTCCACCATCGCCGAATCCACGACCCGGCATACCACCACAGGATTGTCACCGATGATCGAGGCAAGAAGACCATCACCTTCATCAGACGCACATAACTCCACCGCGATCACACCGATACCCGGGCGCTGTACCCGCCGGCATGTGGGTCGGCAGGGCGCGGAATGGGGAAATCCTTTGAAACAGCAGAAGTTGATTTTCGGCGTGGCTACTGTGCGGAGATGGCCGCATCCGGATGGTTCCCCGACCCGTCGCAGCGACACGAGTTGCGGTACTGGGACGGCTACCAGTGGACGGAACACGTTGCGAGTCAGGGCGCACAGGGGGTCGATCCGCTACCGCCCCTGCGCACGCCGTTCACAGGTGGTGACACGGCGGTTGTCGATTTCGATCAGGTCTTCGATTCGGCCCTCGACTCGGGATCTGACCCGGCGTCAGGCTCCTCGGGCCGCAATGGAAGGCGATGGCCGGTTCGTATCGGCCTGGGCGCCGCCGCGTTGCTGGCCGTCGCGGTCGTAGCGAGTCTGTTGCCCGGCTCTGACGACGCGGACGTCACAACAGCCGGCGTGGTGTCGCCCACGCCCACGCCGACCGTCGCCGCCTTCGCCGACGGAGCGGGAGCCTCCGGGACACCACCGACGACGAAAGCGATCACGTCGGCGCCGGCCACCTCCGCCCGCACCACGAGCACGTCCACCGCAAGCAAGCCCACGGTGGCGAAGACGACCGCGGCGAAGGTGACGACCACGACGCAGAAGGCGACGACCACCACGAAGGCGACGACCACGAAGGCGACGACCACGAAGGCGACGACCACGAAGGCGACGAAGACGACCACGACCGTCACGAAGTACAAGAACTGTGCCGCGCTGAACAAGGTATATGCACACGGCGTGGGCAAACCGGGCGCGGTGGACCACACCAGCGGAACCCCGGTGACGGACTTCGCCGTCGACTCCGCCGTCTATGCGGCCAACACGGCCAGGGACGGCGACAAGGACGGCATCGCCTGCGAGCACTGACGGACGTCGCCGCTCACCCCTCTACGCGGCCCCGGACCGCCCAGGCGCGAGCGGTCAGCTCGATCGAGCCGTCCGCCCGGGTCGGCACCCGTCGGCGCAGGCGCTCGCGGAGATCGTCCCGCGCCTCGTCGTCCAGCGACGCCACGTACGACGGCGCCGGGCCCTGCCCTCCCAGGAAGGGACGCCAGTAGTCGTCGAAGTCGGTGAACGGGGTCGCGATGTCGATCGCGATGACGTTGACCCCGCCCAGGCCGGCGGCGTCGAACGCCGCGGCCAGCGTCTCGGGTCGGCACAGCGGGAATCGGACTCCCTCGTCCAGAGCCGTTGCGGCGGAATCATGTTCGGCGGCCGTGTCCCAGAACAGGCGCATCAGGTCCATGCCCGCGGCGTAGTCCCAGACGTAGGCAGATATCGTTCCGCCGCCGGTCGTGACACGTGTCATCTCGGCCAGGGCCGCCGGGACGTCGGGGGCGAAGTTCAGCACCAGGCCGGACACCGTGACGTCGACGGAACCGGTCTCCAGCGGAAGGTCGGCCGCGGAGCCACGCGTGACCACGACCCGGTGTCCCAGACGACCCGAGGCCGTGGCCAGGAAACCCTCGGAGGGATCCACCGCCGTGACCGACGCGGGGGCCGCGTGGTCCACGATGGCGGCGCAGAGCGCCCCGGTGCCGCACCCGACGTCGAGCCAGCGCCGTCCGGCGGGCGCGTCGAGCCACTCGAGGAACCGTGGCGCGACCCGACGGCTCCAGCGGCCCACGTACAGCTCGTACGGGTCGCCGCTCTCCCAGGTGTCCGTTGCGGACCGCTGCGTCATGACTCGAGGGTGGGGCTGTTCGGGATCGCGGCAAGTCGACGGGGGCCCGTCGGCGGGAATCGCCAGGGAAACGCTGGCGCAACGGTCGCGAAACGGTCGCGGCCCGGCCCGGTCTCCGATCCGGTGCGCTCCCTGCGGTGTGAAGGTGTGCATCGACGTGAGCGTTCGAGCCGGGGGAGGCGGGCGGTTCACTGGGATCCGCCTCCGGTTCCCGTCCACGGCGGCAGCCTTCGGACCGAGCGGTCTCGGGGCGGGGACGCATGACAGGAGAAGGCGGACCGGATGATCTCGCGCACCAGGGCCGGTGCGGTCGCATCGTCACCCTCGTGTCCACACCACCGGCCCCCGGTTGGCGGGAAGCGTGGGCCTCGGCGACATCACCGAGGGCGAGCGCTCGGACCCGTTGACGCTGATCCACCGGGTGGACGACGGCTCCCACTCGTCGGCCGTCGCGGTCTCCTCCGGCACGGTGGTGCTGCTGACCGCCGTGGTCACGAACCCGCTCGACCAGGAGCCCTGCTCCTGAGCAGCCCTCGCGCAGGCAGCGCAGGGCAGCGCCGGGCGCCCGGGTGGAGGATCTCCCGGGCGC
>CAYYCE010000489.1:0-3112 GCA_964469635.1 uncultured Kineosporiaceae bacterium | reverse complement strand
CGACCCGGGCGAGGTAGTGCCGCACCTCCCGATCGATCTGCTCATCGCTCCAGCCCAGCACGCGGGCCATCAGTGCGGCGGCGTGCGGGGCGGTGGACACGCCGCGGTCCCAGGTCTCGATGGAGATCCGGGTGCGCCGGGCGAGCACGTCGTCGAGGTGCCGGGCCCCCTCGTGCGAGGCGGCGTAGACCACCTCGGCGGCCAGGTAGTCGTCGGCGCCCGGCAGCGGGCGGCCCAGGTCGGGGTCGGCGATGCACAGTTCCAGGACCTGATCGACCATCGAGCCGTAGCGGCCCAGCAGATGCTCGACACGGGCCACGTGCAGACCCGCCCGGGCGGCGGTGCGGGCGCGGGCGTTCCAGGCCGCCCGGTACCCCTCTGCCCCGAGCAGCGGTACCTCGTCGGTGCAACTGGGCGCCACCCGGAAGTCCAGCGCCCGGGCCACCTCGTCGACGGCGTCCTCGGCCATCACCCGGTAGGTGGTGTACTTGCCGCCCGCCACGACGACCAGGCCCGGGGCCGGGTGCGCCACCACGTGCTCGCGGGACAGCTGGGAGGACTCGTCGCTCTCGCCGGACAGCAGCGGCCGCAGACCGGCGTAGACACCCTCGACGTCCTCGCGGGTCAGCGGCGTGGCCAGCACGGTGTTCACCCGTTCGAGCAGGTAGTCGATGTCGCGGCGGGAGGCCGCGGGATGGGCCTTGTCGAGGGCCCAGTCGGTATCGGTGGTGCCGATGATCCAATGGCGGCCCCAGGGGATGACGAACAGCACCGACTTCTCGGTGCGCAGGATCAGGCCGGTGGAGGACTGGATCCGGTCCCGCGGCACGACCAGGTGGATGCCCTTGGAGGCCCGCACCTTGAACTGGCCGCGTTCGCCGACCATGGCCTGCGTCTCGTCGGTCCACACCCCGGTCGCGTTGATCACCTGCTGGGCGTGCACCTCGAAGTCCTCGCCGTGTTCGAGGTCTCGCAGCCGAGCACCGACGACGCGTTCGCCCTCGCGCAGGAAGCCGATCACCCGGGTGCGGCCGGCCACGTGTGCCCCGTAGGCGGCCGCCGTCCGGACGATGTTCATGGTGTGCCGGGCGTCGTCCAACTGCGCGTCGTAGTACTGGACGGCGCCGACCAGGGCGTCCTTGCGCAGGCAGGGGGCCAGCCGCAACGCCCGGTGCCGGCTCAGGTGTCGGTGCATCGGCAGACCGGCGGACACCGACCCGGTGCGGGCCATGGAGTCGTACAGGGTGAGCCCTGCCGCGACGTAGCCGCGCTCCCAGGCCCGGTGCCGCAGCGGGTAGAGGAACGGCACCGGCCGGGTCAGGTGGGGGGCCAGCCGAGTCAGGATGAGACCCCGCTCCCGCAGTGCCTCGAGCACGAGGACGAAGTCGAACATCTCCAGGTATCGCAGGCCGCCGTGGATCAGCTTGCTGGAGCGGGAGGACGTGCCGCTGGCCCAGTCACGCGCCTCGACCAGGGCGACGCTCAGTCCCCGAGTGGCGGCGTCCAGGGCGCCGCCGGCGCCGACGACGCCGCCGCCGACCACCAGGACGTCGACCGTCCGGCTGCGCATCGCCGCCAGCGCGGCGGTGCGTTCGGCGGGACCCAACCGCCCCGTTGAACCCTCTGTCGCGTTCACGACCAGGCCCGGCTCGGACGGTGCTGGGAGACCACGACCTCGACCCGCTGGAACTCCTTGACGTCGGAGTAGCCGGTGGTGGCCATGGCCCGGCGCAGCGCCCCGACCAGGTTCGTGGTGCCCTCGGCCTGCAGCCCCGGCCCCAGCAGGATCTCGTGGAGTCCGCCCACCTGGCCGACGGGCATCCGCTCCCCGCGGGGGACCTCGGGGTGGTAGGCCTCGGGACCCCAGTGGAAACCGCGGCCCGGAGCGTCGACGGCCCGGGCCAGGGCGGTTCCCAGCATCACGGCGTCCGCGCCGCAGGCGATGGCCTTGATCATGTCACCGGACCGGGCCATGCCGCCGTCGGCGATGACATGGACGTAACGGCCACCGGACTCGTCCATGTAGTCGCGCCGGGCGGCGGCTACGTCGGCGATCGCGGTCGCCATCGGGGCGTGGATCCCGAGGGTGGTGCGGGTGGTGTGGGTGGCGCCGCCGCCGAAGCCGACCAGGACACCGGCCGCGCCGGTACGCATCAGGTGCAACGCGGCGGTGTACGTCGCACAGCCGCCGACGATCACGGGGACGTCGAGCTCGTAGATGAATCGCTTGAGGTTGAGCGGCTCCGCCCGACCGGAGACGTGCTCGGCGCTGACGGTGGTGCCCCGGATGAGGAACAGGTCGACCCCGGCGTCGACGACGGCCTTCCAGAACTGCTGGGTGCGCTGCGGGGACAGGGCCCCGGCCGCGGTGACCCCGGCGTCGCGGATCTGCTTGATCCGGGCGGCGATCAGGTCGGGCTGGATCTCGGCGGCGTAGATCTCCCGCATCCGCCGGGTGGTGCGCTCGGGGGGCAGCCCGGCGATCTCGGCGAGCAGCGGCTCGGGGTCGTCGTACCGGGTCCACAGGCCCTCGAGGTCGAGCACGCCCAGGCCTCCGACACCGCCCAGGGCCACCGCCTGGGCGGGCGACATGACCGAGTCCATCGGCGCGGCCACCACCGGCAGCTCGAACCGGTAGGCGTCGATCTGCCAGGCCACCGACACCTCCTCGGGGTCACGTGTGCGCCGGCTCGGCACGATCGCGACGTCGTCGAAGGTGTAGGCCCGCCGTCCTCGCTTGCCACGG
This sequence comes from uncultured Kineosporiaceae bacterium, assembly GCA_964469635.1. Lineage (GTDB taxonomy): Bacteria > Actinomycetota > Actinomycetes > Actinomycetales > Kineosporiaceae > JADJPO01. The sequence continues at coordinate 366 of CAYYCE010000489.1, read as the reverse complement.
CCGATCTCGATTTCGTTCACCGTGCCAGGCTAACGGTGACCACGGCCCGACCCGCGCCGGTCCCCACCGGCTCGTGCTCCACCGAGAACGGCTTCGGGTGGTTCGGGGGCGCGGGTGCGCGGGGTGATCGTCAGCGGGAGTAGTTGGGCGCCTCGACGGTCATCTGGACGTCGTGCGGGTGCGACTCCTTCAGCCCGGCCGGGGTGATCCGGATGAACCGTCCACGTCGCTGCAGTTCGGGCACCGTCCACGCCCCGACGTAGAACATCGACTGGTGCAGCCCGCCGATCAACTGATGGATCACCGCCGACAGCGGTCCCCGGTAGGGCACCTGTCCCTCGATCCCCTCGGGCACGATCTTGTCGT
>CAYYCE010000488.1:0-3121 GCA_964469635.1 uncultured Kineosporiaceae bacterium | reverse complement strand
GGGTTCGAGCCGCCACCGTCGAGGAGATCAAGGCGGTCGCGCTGCGGCTGCTGGAGGACCAAGGCCCCGAGGCGGCCACGCTGCGGGCCATCGCCCGCGAGATGGGGATGACCGCCCCCGGCCTGTACCGGTACTTCCCCAGCCACGACGACCTCCACACGGCGCTGGTCGCGGACACCTATGACCGGCTCACGGAGGTGCTCGTCGCCGCCCGGGACTCGGTGAGAGTCGAGCCGGCGGACGCCGGCGATCCGCGGGCGGTCGGCAAGCCCTTGGTCGTGCTCCAACTGCTGGCCACCGCCTGGGCGTTCCGGGACTGGGCCGCGCACCACCCGCGCGAGTTCGCCCTGGTGTTCGGTACCCCTGTGCCGTCGTTCGGGGGCGGTGAGGATCCGGCACACCAGGCGGGGATCCGGTTCGGGGCGGTCTTCACCGAGATCTTCCTGCGGCTGTGGACCGAGCGCCCCTTCGACGTCCCGGCAGAGGAGACACTGCCCGCCCCCCTCGCGGCACAACTGCGCGACTACCGCGACCAGGTCGCCTCGTTGTTCGGGGACGAGATGCGCGCCGTGCCGCTGACCGCGATCGAGACCTTCCTGCAGTCCTGGGTACAGCTCTACGGTCTCGTCGCCATGGAGGTGTTCCGCCACCTGCACTTCTGCCTGGACGACGTGAGCCAGTTCTTCGATCGGCACCTGCAGGCCATCGGCCGCAACCTGGGGCTGGAGGACGCCTCACTCGACTCGGCGGATCGCGCCCCAGGCGATCCCAGCGAAACCAGGTGACAGCACGTTGTGATCGACGGACGGCGAACCGGTGTCCGAAGGCGTCGAGGGCCCGGGAATTGGTCCGATGACCCCTCGGAGCCCACCGGCACGTCCCTAGACTCCTGACGCTCGCACGACGGAATCCTGGCGGCCTCGGGATTGTCGTCGGGCCGCCCACCGTCCGGGGGCGCCACCACAGCGACGAGGGGATCGATCCCATGGCAGCAGCCGACGCGGCGGGCGGGCGCGTGTCCTGGCGCCGTTACGCCACGCTCGCCGTGCCCACCGTCGGGGTCGCGGTCCTGCTGGTGCTGCTCGTCGGGCGCGGAGCCGTCGCGGCCTCGTTCGCGGTGGCGGGCGACTCGTTCAAGCTCTCCGCGGCCACCCTGGACGGCGAGGGCTTCACCTCCTACAGCGGAGCCATCAGCGGTGCCGACGGGGCGGACCACGCCGTGGCGCCGGCGGGCTTCCGTACCGCGACCCTGACCGGGTTGTGCCAGTCCATCGTCTCCTCCAGTCCGTTGGGACCCGTGACGATGCGGCTCACCGCGGGCGATGACGAGCCGGTCACGGCGAGCAACCTGGTCACGAGCTTCGACGCCCTGCAGGGCGACCTGACATTCGGCGAGTACACCGGCGGCGTGGACGCCGCGCAGCTCACCGGTGGGCCGGCCGCCGGCCCCAGCGGGGTGTGGGGCCAGCAGGCGGGAACCATCCACGTGGACAACCTGCGGCTGCGCACGTGGAGCACGACCGCCGCCACCTTCGTCCTCAAAGACCTGGACATCGAGGTCTCGTTCGGGACGAACGAGTGCTTCTGAGCGCTGGCCGGATCCACGAGGTACGGCCACGGTTGCGGACCTGGCGAGGCACCCGACCGTTCTGGGGCGGGCTGACCGCGGTCGTGGCCGCCGTCGAGATCTACGGCGTGACCGCCGTCCCGCTCTCGCTCGTCGTCGTCCAGGGCGTGGCGGGCATCTCGGCGATCATCCTCGCCATGTGCCTGGCCGCGCTCGGCCTGCTCACCTGGTTCGACCCGCGCCTGCGCGCGGTGACCGGGACGCTCGTGATCGTGCTGTCGCTCGCCTCGATCGTGCTCACCAACCTGGGGGGCTTCCTGGTCGGCGCGATGCTGGGCCTGCACGCCGGGGTGAGCATGCTCGCGTGGCGTCCCGGGGACCCGCCGGCACGGAGTCGGTCCGCCTCCCTCGCGCCTCCCGAGGGCTCGATGCGGGGGGCCGCCCTGGTGGTGGTCGCGGTGCTCGGCACCTCAGGCGCGCACGGACTCGGCCCGGGGCCGGTGCGCCTCGATACGGCGTCCCCGATATGCCGACTGCTCCCGCTGCTGTGTCCGGAGGGCTCTCAACCGTCACCGGAACCCGTTGATCCGCAACCGATCCCGACAAACAGCGGGACATCACCCACATCGCCGGCGGCCCCGGCCCCCGTGCCGGAGGCGACGGTTTCCCCGGTCGCGCCCCAGACATCGTCGCCCGCCGCCCCCGCCGCCCCCGCCGCCCCCGCCGCCCCCGAAGCGCCCGCCCGGTCGACGGTGCCGCCCGGTGGGGCGGTGCCCGCCATCCACCGCCTGGCCGCCCGGCTGACATTCACCGGCGCGAGCTACCGGGGGGTCGCGACTCTGGCCACCGCTGCCGGACCGGTTCGCGCGCTGGAGTTCAGCGCGGCCGGCCTGCGGGTGGACGGACTGCACCAGGACGTCGACAGCGACCACGGTCGGACCACCCTGGACACCGACGCGTCGGTCACCCTCGACGGCGGCGTCCACCTGTACGCGCTGTCGCTGTCCGGGCGGCTGTCCGACCTGGTGCCGCTCACGCTCGGTCCCGACTCTCCACCGCCGCTCGATCTCTCCTCGTTCACGATCACCGGCGTCGAGGCCTCCCTGGCCCTCCTCGAGGCCCGGTCCATGACCGTGACCGGGGCCCGGTACGTCGTCCGGTCGACGGCCCGGTCAGGAGGCCGATGAGCGACCGTCGCCTCGTACCGGGCGCCCGGTACCGAGCGCGTCCGCGCGCAGCATGGCCACGGCCTCGGCCCGGTTCTTGACGCCGAGGGATCGGTAGAGCTGGGTGAACTGCCGTTCCACGGTCGACACCGACAGGAACAGCGAACGGGCGATCTGCTCGTTCGTCATGCCCTCCGCTGCGAGCCGCAGGATCTGCAGGTGCCGCTGACCCCGCTCGGGCACGGGAGCGGAGTGGTGGCCCTCCGCGAGCACCGCCGCCCGTTCCCGAAGATGGGGCAGACCCGTTGCGGCACAGGCCTCGACGGCCGCCCTCAGCGCGTCCTCGACGCCCGGCAGCCCGGCCCGCATCAGCAGGTCCACACGCTGC
>CAYYCE010000487.1:0-3130 GCA_964469635.1 uncultured Kineosporiaceae bacterium | reverse complement strand
GTCGAAGCCGGCGTCGCGCAGCGCGCGGATCTTGTCCTCCTCGCGCGCCTTGGTCTCGACGAACTCCTCGATATCCGGGTGGTCGACGTCGAGCACGACCATCTTGGCGGCCCGCCGGGTCGCCCCGCCGGACTTGATGGTCCCGGCCGAGGCGTCGGCGCCACGCATGAACGAGACGGGCCCGGAGGCCGTCCCGCCGCTGGAGAGCAGTTCCTTGGAGGAGCGGATCCGCGACAGGTTGAGCCCGGCACCCGACCCGCCCTTGAAGATGAACCCCTCCTCCTTGTACCAGTTGAGGATCGAGTCCATCGAGTCGTCGACCGACAGGATGAAGCAGGCCGAGACCTGCTGCGGCGCAGAGGTTCCCACGTTGAACCAGACCGGCGAGTTGAAGCTGAACACCTGGTGCAGCAGCATGTGGGTCAGCTCGTGCTCGAACACCTCGGCGTCGGTGTCCGCGGCGAAGTAACCGTGGTCCTTGCCGGCCTTGGTGTAGGTCATCACCACCCGGTCGATCAGCTGGCGCAGGCTCCACTCGCGGGCATCGGTGCCGAGCGCGCCACGGAAGTACTTGGTCGCCACGATCGTGGAGGCGTTCAGGCTCCAGGACTCCGGGAACTCGACACCCTTCTGCTCGAAGATCGTCTCCCCGGTCTTCCAGTTGGTCTGGACGACGTCACGCCGCTCCCAGGTGACCGCCTCATAGGGGTGGACGCCCGCGGAGGTGAACACCCGGTCGATCGTCAGACCCTTGTTCTGCAGCCGGGGCTGCTCGCCCCTGGTCTTGCGACCCCCCGGGCCGGACGCGGTCTGAGTCATCTGTGCTTCTCCTCGGTCAGCGGGCGCGGGCGCCACATGCGTGTTCATGGGTGGTGCGGGGTGCTACTGGGAGTGGTGCCGGAGTGCATGACCCACGCGTGGGCGCGGATGGTTCCCGTCGGTGGCGCCACCTTCCCCAGTGGCGCCACCGACGGGGGTTCTCAGGTCCCGCCGATGTCCGCGGGCAGTGGGTCACCGACATCGCCGGCGACATCTCGCTCGGCACGCAGCAGCCCGATGGCCGTCTCGAAGTCCTCCAGGGACTCGAAGCCCTGGTAGACGCTGGCGAAGCGGAGATAGGCGACCTCGTCCAGTTCGCGCAGCGGCCCGAGGATGCTCAATCCGACCTCGTGGGCATCGATCTCCGCCGCCCCGGTGGCGCGCACCGTCTCCTCGACCAGCTGCGCCAACCGGGCCAGGTCCCCCTCGGTCACCGGACGGCCCTGGCATGCCTTCCGGACACCACTCATGATCTTCGCCCGGCTGAAGGGCTCGGTGGCGCCGGACCGCTTGACCACCGTCAGACCGGCGGTCTCGATCGTGCTGAACCGTCGGCCACACTCGGGGCATTGACGCCGACGGCGGATGGAGGTGCCGTCGTCGACGCTGCGCGAGTCGACGACCCTCGAGTCCGAGTTGCGGCAGAACGGACAGTTCACACCGAGCACCTCCTCTCCACGCCACCCCCGAGACCGACCCACCCACGACGGTCATCAGTCGGTCTCCTGTGGATAAGACCGGGATGACCTGTGCACGACCCGGGGATTTCTGGGGATCGTGGTGGGGACTACATGTGGACATCTTACATCGGTGTAACTACTAGATGTAGGGGTAACGCTAGGTCTAGTCCTCGATCGGCGCAAGCCGCGACACGCGGATGCCCGCCGTCCGTCGAAAGCGTGACCGCCTCACGGCCCGGCTCAGGGCGCGACCGGCAGGGCCAAACGGGTGCCCACCCTGACGTTGGCACTGGCCAGACCGTTCGACTCGACGATCTCGGCGACCGTGTCGCGCGGGTCCACACCGGGGGCGATCCGCTCTGCCAACCCCCAGAGGGTCTCACCCGGCGCGACCACGTGATAAGTCACGGGCAGCGGCCGGGATCGCTCACCACCCTCGGCCCGGCCGCCGCCGAGGAGCACCGCCAGGCCCACGGCCACGGTCAGCACCACCACCGCGGCCAACCAGACCAGCGCCCGCACCACGAACCGGCCGCGGGCCGTCAGCCGCACCGGAGCCGTCGCCCCGGCCGAGACCGGGATCGACACCACACTCAGACCGGCCATCTCGCCTCCACATCGGAGAAGGTCACCGCCCGATCGGCGGGGCGCCGTGAAGGCCCCAGCAGGTCGAACGGGCGTTCGAATCGAACGCCTGTCCAGGTTCTATCAGCAGCCACCGACAGAGTCGAGACACCCTCGAACATATGTTTGAACCGTGTCGCGTTTGGCCCTACGGTGAGGTCATACCGACAGCACCGGCGCACCCGGGTTGCGCTACCGGGGCGCACCGGGCGCGCACCAGGCCCGAGCGCATCAGGAGGACGGCATGGCCAGGCGACGGAGCGAGGACACCGACCGGACGGCGAAGGCGCCCGCGGCCGCGGGCGAGCAGCCCGAGGAGCGGTTGGGTGAGGTGCGTTCCCTGCCCGACGGTCCGGTCGGCGGCGACGGTCTGACCAGTCGTCAGCGCCTGGTCCTCGAGACCATCCGCGACTCGGTCGAGAAACGGGGATACCCCCCGAGCATGCGCGAGATCGGGGCCGTGGTCGGGCTCACCAGCCCGAGCAGTGTGGCCCACCAGCTCAGCACCCTGGAGCGCAAGGGCTACCTGCGGCGCGACCCGAACCGCCCCCGGGCGATGGAGGTCACCATGCCGGGCGAGGCCCACGCGGTCCGGCCGGTGGAGGGTGAGGCCGACCCGACCGGCAGCGGCGACGCCCGGCCGCAGCCCTCGTATGTCCCGGTGGTCGGACGGATCGCGGCCGGCGGGCCGATCCTGGCCGAACAGGCGGTCGAGGACGTCTTCCCGCTGCCCCGGCAACTGGTCGGTGAGGGACAGTTGTTCCTGCTCAAGGTCGTGGGCGACTCAATGATCGATGCGGCGATCTGCGACGGCGACTGGGTGGTCGTGCGGCAGCAGCCGGTGGCCGACAACGGCGACATCGTCGCCGCCATGCTCGACAACGAGGCCACGGTGAAGACCTTCAAGCGTCGCGACGGTCACATCTGGCTGATCCCCCATAACACCGCCTACGACCCGATTCCGGGCGACGAGGCCACGATCCTGGGCCGGGTGGTGGCCGTGCTGC
>CAYYCE010000486.1:0-3135 GCA_964469635.1 uncultured Kineosporiaceae bacterium | reverse complement strand
CGAGCCCCGACGCCGAAGCCTCAGGGACGCAGGTGGGTCACGAACCACTCCCGCTGCGCGGCGCTGGAGACCTCGAACGCCTCGCCCACGTAAGCCTCGAAGTGCCCGCCCGGCAGCACCAGTAGCCTCTTGGGTTCGTTCGCCCGCGCGTAGCCGGACGTGGTCAGGTCGGCGACCGTCAGGTGATCCCCGGCCGCCACGACCATCAGCAGCGGGGTCGGGCTGATCCGGGGCAGGTAGTCGCCCGGCTCGAACTCGGTGAACAGCTCGACGGAGCGAAGCGTGACCTCGTTCCGCCACGTCTTGGCCCGTTCCCGGATCGGGCCGAGGAAGAAGTCATGGGTGTCCGCGGTGGGCAGGGCGCACGGTTCCGCGGGGTCGTCCTCGTACGCGACCTTGATCATCGCGGGGGCCTCGCCGGCCAGTCGTGCCACCCGATCGGCGTCGAAGGCCGCCCGCAGACCAGCGAAGTGGTCCGCGCGGATCAGCCGGCGGGCGTTCTCGATGCCGCTGATCAGGGGGACCTGCGCGACGACGCAGGAGACCCGGCGGTCGATGGCACCGACCACGAGCACGTGACCGCCGCTGTAGCTGGATCCCCACACCCCGATCCGCGAGGCGTCGATCCCGGGTTGCGCACTCCCCCACGTGATCGCCGTCCGGTAGTCGCGCACCTGCTGCCACGGGTCGATCTCGCCGCGCGGCTCGCCGTCGCTCTCGCCCAGGTTGCGGTTGTCATAGACGAGGACGGCGAGCCCGGCGGCGGCGAACACCTCGGCGAAGTCGTCCAGGTACATCTCCTTGGTGGCCGAGAACCCGTGGGCCATCACCACCAGCGGCCGATCGCCGATCGCCCCGTCGGGGCGGTAGAGCCAACCCCGCAGCCTCACGCCGTCCTCGGTCCTGAACTCGACGTCCTCGCGCATCACGGGCCTCCTCGTTCTCGCAGAACCTGGAACGGCCAGCATGGGCACCGCGCGGACCGGTTCACCCGGCCGTGCGTGCGCCGCATCCGGCGATCCGTGCGGCGCCCGTGCCTGACCGGCCGAGCCCGGGGCGACGATCCGTGAAGTGATGCTGGACACACGCCACGGGCGGTTCGGATACTGCAGAGGAGTTCCGGAGGCATCGTCGGCGCGGACCAGGAGGTGGCCGTGGTGCAGACCTGGGCGATCGACGACTGGCCGGTGGCCGAACGCCTCGACGTCTGGGCCGAGGCGATCAGCCGCACCCACCTGGACTGGGGCCTCGACGGCCGGCGGGGGCTGCTCGCGCGCGGGGCGAGGGTCCGGCGCCGGGAGCTCGGGGACGTCGCACTCGTCGACTGCGCCGCCGGTCCCGGTTCGGGGGCCCGCACCCGACGCCGGGTGGCCGCGACGAACGGCGCCCACGTGGGTCTGCTCATGGTGCGCTCGGGCCACGAACTGCTCGAGATCGGCGGCGAGCGGCTCGTCGTCCGGGCCGGCGACGGCGTGCTCTGGGACAGCAGGGTGCCGACCCGGTTCGAGGTTCCCGAGCACCTGGTCAAGCGCACGCTGCTGGTGCCGTTGGGCAGGCTGCCGGAACTGGCCCGCCAGCCGGTCGCCGGCCGGCGGTTGCCCCGCACCCCGGCGGCCGACCTGCTGACCGGCCACCTGGACGCGTTGTGCGACCTGCCGGACGACCTCCCGCCCGCTGCCGCCCGGGCCGCCGGGTCGGCCGCCGTGGAACTGCTCGGCGCGGCGCTGCTGCCGGACGACGGTGAGCGCTCGGCCGAGGCGGTTGCCCCGGTGAGCTGGCACCTCGTCCGGGATCACATCGAGGCCCACCTGACCGAACCGGGCCTCGGCCCGCGCTCGCTCGCCGCCGCCTGTGGGATCTCGCTGCGCACGCTGTACACCCTGTTCGAACGGCGAGGCGAGACCGTGGCCGGCTACCTGCGTCGCCGACGGCTGGCGGGCGCCCACGCCGATCTGGTGCGCCTGGGGCGCGCCACGACCGTCGCCGCCGTCGCCCGGAACTGGGGTTTCGCGGACGCCGACGGCTTCGCCCGGGCCTACCGGCGTCAGTTCGGCCGGTCGCCGAGCCTGGCCCTCGGCCGAGGTGAGCACCGGTGACAGCCATGTCCGGGTAGCCGCGTATCTGCGACCCCGGTTCGCCCTCTGGTCCGGCGAGACCATCCGTGGCGACGCGAGGTAGGTGCGTGATGGAGCAGCTGTTCCGGCTGGCCCTGGTTCGTCCCCCGATCGAGCAGGACCCGGTGCATCCGAGCATCGGGTTGACGCAGGAGTCGCAGTACCAGATGCGGCTCGCGGCGGCGTTGGAGTCCCGCGACTCGCGCCCGGCGGCGGTCGCGGTGTCGCGGGAGTTCATAGACTCAGGCCGCTTCGTCGCCGACCCGGGCGACCTCCCGCTGGCCTCGGAACTGGCCGCCTTCGCGCTCGCACTGGACGGGTTGGCCGGGTCGGGCGGGCCGGGCGACGAGGAGTTCGGTCGCGACCGCGTCGTCGCCGCGGTCGTCGACGCGTTCGGCGCCCCACCGGGCGACGTCGTCGCCCGCCGCGAGTACGCCGAGACGGTCTCCCGCCTCCGCGACAGCATCGTCGCGATCAAGTACGTCCAGGAGGCCCACCGGCTTCCCGAGCACGCGTTGGTGGCCCGACTGCGGGATCTGGAGCTCATCGCCCGGCTCAGCCGTGACGACACGTTCCCGACCACGCCGGCGGCGCTGCGGCGCCACCGGGGCCGCTCGTTGCGACTGCCGACCCCGATGCAGCTCCGCTCGGTGCTGAGCACCGCCCGGGCCGAGGCCGAGGCCAGGCACCGGCTGGCCGAGGCGGAGAAGGAACATCGGGCCGAGACCGCCCGCCTGCTGGAGCGGTACCGGGGGCTTCGGGCCGCGGCGGCCGAGCTGTCCGAACTGCACGGGAGCGATCTGCGGGCCACCGCGGTCAAGGCCGCCGAGGGCGTCGGGCTGCCGCGCGAGCTGGAACCGCTCGGCCCGCTGGCCGAGCAGCGGGAGTACGGGCGTCGGCTGGCCACGGTAGTGCTGCGGCAGTTCGAGGATCCACCGGGTGCGCACGCCGCCGACGACGGCGGCTCGACCGCAGCGACGGTCTTGAACCTGGCCAGGCTGGCCGTCGAGGCCACGCCGCG
>CAYYCE010000485.1:0-3135 GCA_964469635.1 uncultured Kineosporiaceae bacterium | reverse complement strand
GGGGTTGTACCGCTCGATGTGGCCGACCGCCCCGACGAGCCCGGCCTGCTCGAACGCGTCGGCGAGCCGGGTCGAGGACGCGGCGTCCTGCCCCAGCGGCTTCTCGATCATGGCGTGGACGCCCGCGGCGGCCAGCGCGAGGCCGACCTCCTCGTGGTGGATCGTCGGCACCGCCACCATGCAGTAGTCGAGCTCGTGTTCGATCAGCTGCTCCACCGTCGAACGGACCGGCAGCCCCCCGGCGACGCCGTGCGGATCCCCGCCGGCATCGGCGACGGCGACCAGTTCGACGTCCGGCAGACTCCGCAGCACCCGGGCGTGGTGACGGCCCATCATGCCGAGTCCGATGAGACCCGCTCGCAGTGGCACTCCCGTGTTCCCTCTCTCGGCCGCCATCAGGCGCCCGCCCCGGCGAGCGCGTTCACGGCCGTCACGATGCGCTCCAGATCGTCCTCGGTCAGCGAAGGATGGACGGGCAGCGACAGGCACTCCCGGGCCGCCTGCTCGGTGGCCGGCAGGTCGACGGCGACCGAGAACGGCTTCAACCGGTGGTTGGGCACCGGGTAGAACATGCCCGAGCCGATCTCGTACTCCTCGCGAAGCGCCTTGGCCAGGCCGTCCCGGTCCTCCGGCACCCGGATCGTGTACTGGTGGTAGACGTGGACGGCGCCCTCGGCGACCGGCGGCGGCGTGACACCCCGCAGACCGGCCGACAGGAACGCCGCGTTGGTCTGCCGCCGCTCCGTCCAGGCGTCGACCTTGGTCAGCTGGACCCGCCCGATGGCGGCGTGGATGTCGGTCATCCGCGCGTTGAAGCCCACGACCTCGTTGTGGTACTGCACCTCCATGCCCTGGTTGCGGTAGAGCCGCAGCAGGCGCTCGATCTCGGCATCGGCCGCCGAGACCATGCCCCCCTCGCCCGAGGTCATGTTCTTCGTCGGGTACAGCGAGAACATCGCGAACGACCCGAACCCGCCGACCGGGCGGCCGTGCAGCGAGGCGCCGTGAGCCTGCGCGGCGTCCTCGAAGATCTGCAGGTGGTGACGCTCGGCGACCTCCTGGAGCGCCGGCATGTTCGCCGGATGGCCGTACAGGTGCACCGGCATGATGCCGACGGTGCGCTCGGTGATCGCGGCCTCGACGGCCACGGGGTCGAGGCAGAAGCTGCCGGGATCGATGTCCGCGAACACCGGGGTGGCCCCGGCCAGGGCCACCGAGTTCGCGGTCGCGGCGAAGGTGAACGATGGCACGATCACCTCGTCGCCGGCCTGCACCCCGGCCGAGAGCAGGCCGAGGTGCAGCCCCGACGTGCCGGAACTGACCGCCACACAGCCGCGGCCCAGGCCGAAGTGTTCGGCGAACTCCTGCTCGAAGGCCTTCACCTCCGGCCCCTGGGCGAGCATGCCGCTGCGCAGCACGCGGTCGACGGCCTCCCGCTCCTGCTCACCGATGAGTGGCTTGGCGGGGGGGATGAATCCGCTCATGAGTTGTCTACCTCTTCCAGAACGGTGCCCTGCGGCCCGGCTGCGGCAGGTGCGGCGTCGCCGGTGGGATCCGCCGGACGCTCGCGGTAGGTGCGCCCGGTCTGCGGGCACTTCCACAGGCCCTCGCCGACGGCGTCGAGGGGGACGCCGGCGTGGCCGACCCATCGTAGCCAGCGCGCCGGGACCCCGGCGACGAGCGCGAAGTCGGGCACGTCCGCGACCACCACCGATCCGGCGGCCACCGTCGCCCAGCGACCGATCGTCACCGGTGCCACACACACCGCGCGGGCCCCGATCGAGGCCCCGGCCCGCACCCTCACCCCGACCGGCTCCCAGTCGTGAGCGCTCTTGATGGTGCCGTCGGGGTTGACCGCACGGGGGTAGTGGTCGTTCGTGAACACCGCCGCGGGGCCGACGAACACGCCGTCCTCGAGCACCGCGGGTTCGTAGACCAGGGCGTGGTTCTGCAGCTTGCAGTTGTCGCCCATCACCACTCCGGTACCCACGTAGGCCCCCCGACCGACGATGCAGTTCTCACCGAGAACCGCGCTCTCGCGGATCTGGGCGAGGTGCCAGACCGACGATCCCTCGCCGAGGACGGCCTCCGACGACACGTCCGCGCTCGGCGCGATGCGCACCATGGGTGCTCCTCCGGATACGGCTCGTTCTACCCTGGCGCCGTCAACGTATCGCACCCCCGCGAAGGACCCGTGGTGACCGACCGGCCGTCCGGCCCGCCTCATGTGCTCTACGTCGCATGGGGATTCCCGCCCTCGCGCACGGGCGGCGTCCACCGCGCCCTGGCCACGGCCAACGCCTTCGCGGCCGACGGCTGGCGGGTCAGTGTGATGACCGCCCCACGTGAGGTGTTCCGAGACGTCACCGGCACCGACGAGGCGCTCGAGGGCCACCTCGATCCGCGGATCGAGGTGCTCAGGGTGCCGTTCTCCTGGCCCGCCCAGCAGACCGACCTGATGCACCCCGAGTTCCCGGCGCTGCGGGTGTTCGCGCCGCGGCTGTGGACCAGACTGCGGATCCGCCGCGATCTGGCCGCCTTCCCCGAGGTGGGCTACGGGCCCTGGCGGCACCGGATCGAGGCGGCCGCGCTCGACCTGCACGCGCGCCGTCCGGTCGACCTGGTGGTGGCCACCACCAACCCACAGGTCTCGATCACCCCCGGCGTCCGACTGGCCGCCGAGCACGGCGTGCCGTACGTCGTGGACTTCCGCGACGCCTGGACCCTGCACACCTACTCGGGCACCCGGCGGATCCCCGGCGACTCCCCCGCCGGCCGTTGGGAGGCACGTGCGATCCACGGCGCGGCCGAGGTGTGGTTCGTCAACCAGCCGCTGCGGCGCTGGCACGCCGCCACCTACCCGCGGGCGGCGGACCGGATGCACGTCGTGATGAACGGCTACGACCACGACCTGCCGGCACCGACCGACGCGCGGTCGCGGCCGCCGGGGACCCCGCTGACCTTCGGCTACCTGGGCACCCTGACCCCGGTGGTGCCGCTGCGCGAACTCGTCGAGGGCTGGCGGTACGGCCGCGACGCCGAGGCGGACCTGACCGGGTCGCGGGCGGTGCTGCGGGGCCACCTGGGCTACTACGCCACGCCCGACCCCGCGCTGGCCGCGCTGGTCGACGCTGC
>CAYYCE010000484.1:2319-3137 GCA_964469635.1 uncultured Kineosporiaceae bacterium | reverse complement strand
GTCACGCACCGACACGACCCATGTTCCACCAGGTCACAGCATGATCAACAGCCAAAGCGTCGCTGTCGTGGTAGCTGCGAGTGTGGAATCAACGATGTGGCGATGTCGATATCCAGGTCGGCGGCGAAGGCGGATAGTGTAGACCCACTCGTCCCGTCTCAGCGCACCCGGGTGCCGAGGGTGTCGTATCCGGTCTCCCCGAGCCAGGTCTGGGTCGTGTCGGCGGCCATCGCCTGCCACAGGCCGCTCGCCGTCGTCCGGTCGAGCAGCACGATCGACTGTCCGTCGGAACTGGTTCCGGTGCCACTCAACGGAACCGTCAGGAACTCCACGCCGTCCGGATCCACACCGCGCAGCGACCACGCCAGCCCCCGCATCTGCGCGATGGTGAAGCCCCTGTCGGTGGACAGGCTGCTCGCCATCTCCTCGAGCAGCGCGTAGAGCCTCTGCGGGTTGCTGCGGACCCCGGAGTCCACCGCGCCGCGGGCGATCGCCCGAATCCAGTTCTGCTGCCGCTTGACCCGGTCGAAGTCGCCGCCCGGCAACACGTATCGCTGCCGCACGTACGTCAGCGCGGTCTCGCCGTCCATGTGGTGGGTGCCGGCGGTGAAGTTCTCGCCCTGGCCGTGGGTGTTGCCCGTGGTGGTCTCGGCGACCGTGACGTCGACCCCGCCGAGCAGGTCGGTGAGCCGCGCGAAGCCGGTGAAGTCGGTGATGACCATGTGGTCGATCCGCAGGCCCGTGAGCTGCTCGACGGTGCTGACCGTCAGCGACGGCCCGCCCCAGCTGAAGGCGGCGTTGATTTTGGCCTGGCCGTG
>CAYYCE010000484.1:0-2309 GCA_964469635.1 uncultured Kineosporiaceae bacterium | reverse complement strand
GGTAGACCAGCTGCCACCGGGTGGCCCCGAGGGTGTAGGCGGTCTTGATCCGATCCTTGCCGTGTCCGGGGATGTCGACCCACGAGTCCCGCGGAATCGAGACCACGAAGAGGCCGGACCGGTCCGCCGGAATGTGGACCACCATGATCGCGTCGGTGCGCTGGGCACCGACCTTCCACTGCGTGGGGTCACCCGCGGAGATGCGCGAGTCGGAGCCGAGCACCAGCAGGTTCACGGCCGCGCCGTTCGACGTCGTGCCCTCGGCGCTGTCGGCGCTGTCGGCACTGTCGGCGCTCTCGGCACTGTCGGCGCTCGCACCGGCGCGGGACGTCGCCGCGCCCGCCGGGTCGTCGGAGGTCGCCGCCGTCAGGTCGAACCGGTCGATCGAGGCGTCGATCGAGGCCTGCACGCGCCACAGGGCGAAGCTTGCGGCGGCCGCGAGCACCACCGCCAGGGCAGTGATCGCGGCCGCGGCTTTGGCGACCCGCCGTCCAATTGTTCGTGACCTCATGTCACCCAGAGTGAGATTCTCCGGGGGTCAGGTCGAGGTTTGGCCTCCTAGTTGGTCGCTCTGGGTGAATCCGTTCGGGTGATGGTGACGCTCTGTCGGCCTAGTTGCTACTCATGGGGGCTGCGCGGCCGGGGCAACTGCTCGTACTGGTGCAGCAGGCGTCCGGCTCGCTCGAGCTCGGCCATGACCCAGCTGCCGTCCAGGGCGTGGACGGCGATCACGGCGAGGTTCGCCACCACGCTCAGCACCGCGAAGATCATGGCCAGGGCACCGGCACCGGCCGCGGCGGAACCGTCGATCTGGGCGAGCATCTCGGTGGCCACCCGCCCGTACATGAGCATCGCGAGCGCGGCGATCAGGACGGCGGCGACGCCGATCATGGTCCAGGTCAGGGCGCCGACCGCTCGCCAGGCGACCTCGCCCATCTCGGTGCGGAACGCCTTGATCCGCATGCCGGTCATGGCCAGCCAGGTGTAGCCGACCCCGCTGCCGAGCATCGCCAGCATGACCGCGGCGACGGCCGCCAGCGGCGACGGCCCGGGGTGCAGCGGGTTGACGTTGAACACGTCCCCGCAGAACGAGAGCAGGACGACGAAGTCCAGCAGGGCGACCACCCACGGGACCTGACGGACGATCCCCGGCAGTCGACGGTGGACCGGGGCCCCTTTGAGGACCTGATCGCGGACGGCGGCGCCGAGTCTGGCGTGCAGATCCGCCAGTTCGCTCACCGTGGGGTGGCCGAAGTGGGCGTCCTTGACCCGGTGAGGCCAGCGACGCTTCGTGCGCAGACGCTCGGCGAGGTAGTGGGTCGTGTCCGGCGGTTCGGGGGCGGCCGACGGGACCGCGGGTATCGGGACGGCGGGTATCTGGGGGTCGGCGAGGGCCATGGTGATCTCCTTCTCTCTTCGGCGCTCTTCTTCGGTGCTCTTCTCTTCGGCGCTCTCTATTCGGCGGGCAGGAACGAGATGACAACGTTGCGGTGCTCGGCGATCAGGCGCGGATCGGACTGCTCGCGCCGCCTGTCGTAGCCGGTGGATCCGGCACCTGAGGTGGACTCGATGCGCTCGCGCGGCAACCCCAGGGCGACGAGCCGGTCGGCGACGGCGCGGGCGCGCGCCCGGGAGAGTTCGAGGTTGTGCTCCTCGGTTCCGGTGCTGGCATCGGTGTGTCCGGTGATCTTGAGCTGATCCGGCGCCGCCCTCAGCGTGGCGACCAGCTCGCGCAGGTCGCCGTCCGCGTCGGCGGAGATGTCGGCGCTGTCGATGTCGAACAGCAACGCGCTCGGCAGGACGACCTCTCGCCTGGAGATCGTGACCTGCGGCAGCGGGACCATCGGCACCTCCAGCGTGGCGGTGGGCGGACCGGCGTCCGAGCGCTGAGGGACGACGACGCACTGGGCGCCGGCGGCCTCGCAGATCGCCCGCCAGTAGGCGACGACCTTCTTGCGCAGTGAGGAACTGAGCGGCCGTTGGTCGCCGACGGCATACCCCAGGTTGACCAGGACGACCCGCCAGCCGGTCAGCGACGGCAGGGCGTCCTGGTCGCGCAGGTCCTTGACGATGGACGACGGATCCGCTCCGATGCCGTACTCACGCAGGTCGACCGGCTTCTCGGTGGAGATGCCGCTGGAGTAGAGATAGATGGTGCCCGGAGGTACGTACCGGGTGGTGACCTCGTCGAGCAGGCCCAGGAGGTCGAGGCCCGGCGTGGTGGCCCTGAGCTTGCGGAGGGCCTTGTCGATGGCCGCGATGTTCAATTCGAGGTAATCGTCCCGGTGGCTTCCCCGCTCGGGCTGGCC
>CAYYCE010000483.1:0-3137 GCA_964469635.1 uncultured Kineosporiaceae bacterium | reverse complement strand
CGGCGCGCAGCCTGTCGAGCGAGTACTCGGTGTCCTCGACGGTGTCGTGCAGCAGAGCGGCCGCCAGGGTCGAGGTCGTCATGCCGAGCTCGGCAAGGATCTGCGCGACCGCGACGGGGTGGGTGATGTACGGATCACCGCTCTTGCGCAGCTGCCCCTGGTGGGCCCGCTCGGCGGTCTCGTAGGCCCGGGTGAGCAGCCCGATGTCGGCCTTCGGGTCGTTCGCCCGCACGGCCTGGAGCACCGGCTCGAGAGCGGCAGGGGTCGGCGACACACTCCGCGCCACCAGCCGTTCCCAGCGCGAGCGGGGACGCGCGCCGGCGGCCAGCTCGACGGCCGTGGGGACCTCGGGCTCGGGGGCGTGCGCGACCGGCGTGGTGGCGTCGTGCTCGCTCATCGGCCCTCCCCTCGCACCTCGGTCTCCCGAGTCTAGAAGGGCACGGGTGGTGCTGCGCGCGACGTCAGTACGTCAGGAGCGTCTGGACGGTCCGGCCGGCCAACCGGCTCCGGCCGTCGAGGAACGTCAGCTCCATCAGGAACGAGAGCGCGGCGACGTGGCTGCCGGCCTGCTCCAGGAGCTCCACGGTCGCTGCGGCCGTGCCGCCGGTGGCGAGCACGTCGTCGACCACCAGCACGCGCGCACCATGAGCCATCGCGTCACGGTGCACCTCGAGGACGGCGCTGCCGTACTCGAGGTCGTACTCGCCCGACAGGGTCTCCCGAGGGAGCTTGCCGGCCTTGCGCACCGGGACGAAGCCCACCCCGAGGGCGACGGCGACGGGCGCACCCAGGATGAAGCCCCTGGCTTCCATGCCGACCACCAGGTCGACCGGAGGGGCCTGGTCGGCCAGGTGCGCGACGACCGCGGCGAACGTCGGGCCGTCACCGAGCAGGGGCGTGATGTCCTTGAAGACCACACCGGGCGTCGGGTAGTCCGGCACGTCGCGGACCAGGGCCGCGGCCCTGGCTGCCAGGGGCTCGCTCACGGCTTGCGACCGGGGCCGCGGCTGCCCTTGCGGCGCCGGGGCTGGGCCGCGACGCCGAGGTGCTGGCCGGGCACCGACGCACCGACGCGAACCTCGAACGCCTCGGCGTCTCCGGTCCCGGCCGCCAGGGCGGCCGCACGTGCGGCGAGCACCGTCGTGTTGTGCTCCGCCACCGCCGCCTCCCGGTTGCGCAGCGAGACCTCCACGGGCGTCGCGATGAAGATCGACGAGAAGGTCCCGGCGATGATGCCGACGAACAGGGCCAAGGAGATGTCCCGCAGGGTGCCGGTGCCCAGCAGGAACGCGCCGATGAACAAGATCCCGCCGACCGGGAGCAGCGCGACGACCGAGGTGTTGATGGACCGCACCAGGGTCTGGTTGAGCGCCAGGTTGGACAGCTCGGCATGGGTGTAGCGCTTCTGCTCGAACAGCTTGGCGTTGTTCTCACGGACCTTGTCGAACACCACGACCGTGTCGTACATCGAGTACCCGAGGATGGTCAGGAAGCCGATCACCGTCGCGGGGCTGACCTCCCAGCCGACCGCGGCATAGACCCCGACGGTGATCACCATGTCGTGGACCAGGGCGACGAGCGCCGCCGCGGCCATCCGCCAGTTGCGGAAGTAGATCGTCATGACCAGCGTGACCAGGACGAGGAAGACGATCAGACCACGCACGGCCTTGCTGGTCACGTCCGCGCCCCAGCTCGGGCCGATGAACTGCGAGGAGACCTTCGCCCCGTTGTACGCGGCGCTGAGCGCGTCGGCGGCCTTGTTGGTCTGATCCGAGCTGAGGTGGGCGGTCTGCACGCGCAGCGACGACCCGCCGACCACCGAGACCTTGACCTGCTCGTCGGGCTTGATCGTGTGGATCGCGTCGATGGCCGGCTGCTCGGCGGTGTTGGCGGCGGTGCTCGAGACGATGAACTCCGAGCCGCCCTCGAACTCGATGCCGGGGCTCAGGCCCTTGGTGAACAGCAGGATCGCCGAGATCAGGACGATCGCGCCGGAGATCGTGTACCACCGCCGCCGGTGGGCGACGATCGCGTAGGAGACCCGGCCGGTGTACAGGTCCGAGCCCCAACGGCCCATGCGGGTACCGGCCATCAGGCGTCCTTCCCCTCGGTGCCGGACGACGACGCCGCAGCCTTCTCGGCTGCGCGGCGCTCGGCGATCGTCATGCGGCGGCCCTGGTCCGCCGACTCGTCAGGACCGACCACCCGGCCGCGCCCGACGTAGCGGGACCTGGCGCCCAGCTGCTCGGGGTCCAGACCGGAGAAGCGGTGGCCCTCGCCGAAGAACCGGGTGCGGCCCAGCAGCACCAGGATCGGGTGGGTCAGCATGAACACCACGGCCAGGTCCACCAACGTGGTCAGGCCGAGGGTGAACGCGAAGCCGCGCACCCCGCCGACCGCCAGGAAGTACAGCACGAGCGCTGCGAGGAAGTTCACCGTGTCAGAGGCCAGGATGGTCCGCTTGGCCCGGGCCCAGCCCTGGGTGACGGCCGCGGGCAGGGTCCTGCCGTCGCGCAGCTCGTCACGGACCCGTTCGAAGTACACGATGAAGGAGTCGGCAGTGATGCCGATCGCGACGATCAGGCCGGCCACGCCGGGCAGGCTCAACCGGTAGCCCTGGCTCCAGGAGAGCAGCCCGATCAACCCGTAGGTGGCTGCGGCCGCGACCACGAGGCTGAAGATCGTGACGAAGCCCAACGCGCGGTACTGGAAGACCGAGTAGACCACCACGAGGATCAGGCCGATCAACCCGGCGAGGATGCCCCGCTGGAGCTGCTCGGTGCCGAGCGTCGCGGAGATCGTCTGCTGGCTCTGCACGGAGAAGCTCAGCGGCAGGGCGCCGAAGTTGAGCTGACGGGCCAGAGTGGATGCGGACTGCCGGGTGAAGCCTCCCGAGATCTTCGCCTGGCCGTTGGTGATCGGGTCGTTGACCGTCGGCGCGATGATCACCAGGCCGTCGAGCACGACGGCGAACCGGCTCCGGGCCGGCTCCGGGGTCGCGGCGACACCGTTGGGGTGGCCGATCTTCCACAGCCGCTCGGTGGTCGCGGCGAACGCGGCCTTGCCCTTCGCATCCAGGGTCAGGCTGACGACCCAGTCGTTGGTCAGCTGGCCGGTCGGGCTGACGTCGAGACCCG
>CAYYCE010000482.1:0-3144 GCA_964469635.1 uncultured Kineosporiaceae bacterium | reverse complement strand
CCGGTGACCTGCAGGCCAAGATGATGTTCGAGCAGCAGCCGATGAAGATGTCCTCGGCCGAGGCACTGTGCGACACCGAGCAGGGCGCGGGGTTCAGCTTCTTCGCCGTCGGCGACGTGGCCAACAGCTGCGACGTGCGCACCATGACCGTCCCGGGTCTGGCCTCGTTCCTGGCCACCGGCGACGCCAACTCCACGCTGAAGGGCGTCAACGACCTGCAGACCGAGTACCAGGACCTCTACGGACCCGGTGACTACAAGCCGCTGCTCGTGGTCACCTACTGGACGTTCCGATTCATGATCGGGTTCGGCGTCTTCAGCGCGCTGCTGGCGGTCCTGGGCGTCTGGTACACCCGCAGGGGCACCAGCCCGACGACCACGCTGTTCGGCCGGCTGGCCCTGCTCGCGCTGCCGATGCCGTTCCTGGCCGACATGACCGGATGGGTGTTCACCGAGATGGGCCGCCAACCGTGGATCGTGGCCCCCAACCCCACCGGTGATCCCCAGATCCGGATGCTCACCGCCGACGGGGTCTCGCCGATCGTCGGCTCGGGGACGGTCGTGGTCTCTCTCGTGGTGTTCACCCTGCTGTACGGGGCCCTGGCCGTGGTCTGGTTCGGCCTGATGCGGCGCTACACGCTCGAGGGCGCGCCCGCCGTCGCGCGACCGGACGACGCCGACGAGGACGCCCCCCTGGCGTTCGCCTACTGACCCGGATCGTAAGGAGATTCGACGTGGACATCGAGACCCTGCGGGTCATCTGGTTCGGGCTCATCGCCGTGTTGTGGATCGGTTACCTCGTGCTCGAGGGATTCGACTTCGGCGTCGGCATGCTGCTGCCGGTGCTCGGGCGCGACGACACCGAGCGCCGGGTGCTGATCAACACCATCGGTCCGGTGTGGGACGGCAACGAGGTATGGCTGCTGACGGCGGGCGGGGCGACGTTCGCCGCCTTCCCGCTGTGGTACTCCACCCTGTTCTCCGCGTTCTACCTGCCGCTGCTGCTGATCCTGGTGGCGCTGATCCTGCGTGGGGTCGCCTTCGAGTACCGCGGCAAGATCGACTCGCGGGCGTGGCGCGCCCGCTGGGACGCCGCCATCGTGTTCGGCTCGGTCCTGCCGTCCCTGCTGTGGGGTGTGGCCTTCGGCAACATCGTGCGCGGCGTGGACATCGCCACCGTCCAGGCCGGCCCGTTCCACGTTCTGCTGGCCGCGCTCAACCCCTATTCGCTGCTGGCCGGGCTGACCACGCTGTTGCTGTTCGCCCTGCACGGGGCCCTGTTCCTGGGTCTGAAGACCAGGGGCGAGATCCAGCAGCGGGCGATGCGCATGGCCACCACGTTGTCCGTGCCCACCCTGGTCGTGGCCGGGAGCTGGGCGATCTGGACCCAGCTCGCCCACGGGAAGGCGTGGACGTGGGTGCCGGTCCTGGCGGCCGCCGTCGGGCTGATCGTCGTGATCGGGGCCGCCCGCGCCGGCCGTGAGGGTCTGGGCTTCGCCCTGACCGCCATGGTCACCGTCATGGCCGTCGTGCTGATCTTCGGGGCGCTCTACCCGAACGTGCTGCCGCTGCGCGGGGCCGAGTCGCTGACCATCCACAACGCCTCGTCGACGGCGAACACGCTGACCGTCATGACCTGGGTCGCCGTGCTCATGACGCCGATCGTGCTGGCCTATCAGACCTGGACCTACTGGGTCTTCCGGCGCCGCATCGGCACCGACGACATCCCGACGGGCGGCGGGCTGGCGAAGCTGCCGAAGGCCTTCGTCTGACGATCCGATCCCGGGCCCCGATGTCGGGCACGACGCAGCAGACGGTGCGCCCCCTCGACCCCCGCCTGCTGCGCCATGCCGGGGCCGGACGGCGCTACGTCGTGCTGACGGCGGTCCTGGGCGCCGCCACGGCCGCCGCCGTCGTCGTCCAGGCCCTGGTGCTGGCCGACGTCATCGCGGCCGCCGCCGAGGGCGTCACGCTGTCCGAGGTGAGCGGTGCGTTGCTGGTACTCACCGTCCTGGTCGGGGTGCGGGCGGTGCTGGCCGCCGCCCAGGAACGATTCGGGCACCGGGCCGCCGTCACCGTGATCGCCCAGCTCCGCGAGGCGGTGCTCGGGCACCGGATGCGGCTGGCCGCCGGCGGGTCCCTGCCCGAGGCTCCCGACGGCACTGCCCAGGCGACCCTGCTCACCCGCGGGCTGGACGCCCTGGAGGGCTACCTCACCCGGTACCTGCCGCAGCTGCTGCTGGCGGCCACGGTGACCCCGGCCGTGCTGGCGGTGATCTGGTGGCACGATCTCATCGCCGCACTCACCGTCACCGTGACCCTTCCCCTGGTGCCGGCGTTCATGGCCCTGGTGGGATGGACCACGGCCGCCGCCGCCCGGCGCAGGCTCACGACCATGCAGACGCTCGGGTCGCAGGTTCTGGACCTGATCGCGGGCCTGCCCACGCTGCGCGCCCTGGGGCGGGCCCGCAGCCAGTCGATCCGGGTGCGCGAGGTGGGCGAGGCGCACCGGCGCGCGACCATGGGCACGCTGCGCTCGGCGTTCCTGTCCTCACTGGTGCTCGAGTCCCTGACCACGCTGTCGGTGGCGCTGGTCGCCGTCGGCATCGGGCTGCGACTGGTCTTCGGCGACCTCGACCTGCGCACCGGGCTCGCGGTGCTGATCCTCGCCCCCGAGGTCTACCTGCCGCTGCGCATGGTCGGCGTCCACTACCACGCGGCCGTCGACGGGCTGGCCGCCGCGGGTCAGGTGTTCGAGATCCTGGAGACCCCCGTTCCCGACTCGACCCCGCAGGAACGGCGGAGCGCACCGGATCTGCGTCGCACCACGGTGCGGCTGGCCGGCGTGGGCGTGGACCGGCGCGGCGGGGCGGCCCCGGACGCCCTCGACCTCGAGTTGTCCCCCGGCGAGGTCGTGGCGCTGACCGGTCCGAACGGGGCCGGCAAGTCCACGGCGGTCGAGGTGCTGCTGGGACTACGCCGCCCGGACCGGGGCCGGGTGCTGCTGGGCCCGGCGGATACCGACCTGACACGGGTGGACCTGGACGGTTGGCACCGCCAGATCGCCTGGGTGCCACAGCATCCGCTCGTCCTGCCCGGGACCATGGCCGAGGGCCGGGTCCAGTTCTGCCACCACCACACGCCC
>CAYYCE010000481.1:0-3145 GCA_964469635.1 uncultured Kineosporiaceae bacterium | reverse complement strand
CTGCGCCAACGGCGAGCTCTTCCGTAATGGAGCACCGTGTCACGACTGCCTGGGCGGCTCGTCGATGCCGGCCCTGCGTCACGGCTGCTATCGCTCCTCGCCCATGGCCACGGCGCCGGTCCTGGCTGGGACCGCGATACATGCCAAGGCCTGGCGTGAGCTGGTCTCCGCCTACGTCTTCATCTCGGCTGCCCAGCGGGAGCGACTGTCCCCGTTGGGATTCCCCGAGGAACGCTGCTTCGTCAAGCACAATTTCGTCGCAGACCCGCGGAGCCTCGACGAGGCCGACGGCAACGTCGACGTGTCGGGTGAGCAGGCCACGAGGCCGCCGGTGGTGACCTTCGTCGGCCGACTCGACGCGGCCAAAGGCGCTCCCCAGCTCATGGCCGCCTGGGACATCCTGCGGACCCAACGGCCGGTGCACCCGCTGAACCTGGTGATCGCCGGGGGTGGCCCACTCACCGAGACCGTGCGGCACTGGGCCGCCACCCGCTCCGAGGTGAGCTTCCTGGGCATGGTGGATCGCAGCGAGGTTCCCGCCCTGCTGGGATCGGCCCGAGCGGCCGTCGTGCCCTCGCAGTGGGAGGAGACCTTCGGGCTGGTCGCGGTCGAGGCCATGGCCGCCGGTACGCCGGTCCTGGTCGCCGACAGCGGTGCGCTCCCCGAGCTGGTGCGCGAGGGACAGGACGGTGCCATGTTCGCGCCGCGGGACACTCACGCACTGGCGGGGTTGCTGTCGGAGGTGGCCGACCACGGTCAGGAGTGGGCGGCGCGGGGCCTCGCGGCCCGCCGCAGCTACCTCGAGCGGTTCACCGAGCGGACCAATCTCGACCAGCTCCTGGGTATCTACCGCTATGCGATCGATCACCCGATCAGGTGGTCGGCGGTGGCGCCGGTATCCCAGTCCCGCCGCCCCGCTCTCCTTCCCAGATGATGACAGGAGGCTCCATGACGACCCAGCTCGCGCCGTCGCCCGCGCCGTCCTGCCGCTTGTGCGGCGAGGCCCTGCGACACACCTTCGTCGACCTCGGCTCCTCGCCGCCGTGCGAGAGCTACGTGCCCGCCGACCGGCTGGAGGCGCCCGAGGCGTTCTACCCGTTGCACGTGCGGATCTGCGGGAGCTGCCTGCTGGTCCAGCTGCCGGCCTACGTCGCGGCCGAGGATGTGTTCGTGGACGGGTACGCCTACTTCTCGTCCTACTCGGACAGCTGGGTAGCCCACGCCGAGGCGTTCGTCGCCGAGATGACCGACCGGCTCGGTCTGGGGCCGGACAGCCTGGTGGTCGAGGCGGCGAGCAACGACGGCTACCTGCTGCAGCACGCGGTGCGGCGCGGGATCCCGGTGCTGGGCATCGAGCCGACGGCCAACACCGCCGAGGCGGCCCGCGAGCGGGGGGTGCGCACCGAGGTGGTCTTCCTCGGCGAGCGCACCGGCAAGGAGCTGGCCGACCGCCACGGCCGGGCCGATCTGGTGGTGGGCAACAACGTCTTCGCACACACCCCGGAGCTGCTCGACTTCGCCCGGGGGCTGCGGGCCCTGGTCAAGGACGACGGCCTGGTGTCGCTGGAGTTCCCCCACCTGCTGCGCCTGATCGAGCAGCGTCAGTTCGACACCATCTACCACGAGCACTACTCCTACTTCACGCTGCGGACGGCGTCGGCGGCGCTGGCCGCCGCCGACCTGGCCGTCGTGGACCTGGTGGAGCTGGGCACCCACGGCGGATCCCTGCGGGTGCTCGCCAAACCCGCCGCCGCCGCCGGCGCGCCGTCCGCGGCGGTGCGCAAGGTCCTGGCCGACGAGGCGGCGGCCGGTCTCGACACGCTGGCCGGGCACATGGGCTTCGCCGAGGCCGTGCTCGAGGTCAAGCGCGACCTGCTCGAGCTGCTGATCGACGCCTCGCGTCGGGGTCTGTCCGTCGCCGGCTACGGCGCGCCGGGGAAGGGCAACACCCTGCTCAACCACTGCGGCATCCGCTCGGATCTGTTGCCGTTCACCGTCGACCGGAGCCCGCACAAGCAGGGGTTGTTCCTGCCCGGAACGCACATCCCGATCCACCCGCCGGAGCGGATCGCCCAGACCCGGCCGGACCTCGTGGTGATCCTGCCCTGGAACCTGCGGGAAGAGATCATGGATCAGCTGTCCTACGTCCGCGAATGGGGTGGGCGCTTCGTCGTCCCGATCCCCCGACCCGTGATCCTCTGAGAGAGAGGGATTCTCGCCATGAAGGTGGTGCTGTTCTGCGGCGGGCTGGGTCTGCGGATGCGATCGTCGGTGGACTCGGCCCCCAAGCCCATGATGGGCGTCGGTGACCGTCCGGTGCTGTGGCACATCATGCGCTACTACGCGCACTTCGGGCACACCGAGTTCATCCTGGCCCTGGGGCACGGCGCGACGTCCATCAAGCACTACTTCCTGGACTACCGGGAGACCGAGTCCAACGACTTCGTGTTGAGCAAGGGCGCCCAGCACGTCGAGCTGCTCTCCTCGGACATCTCCGAGTGGCGGATCTCCTTCGTGGACACCGGCGTCGAGACGAGCATCGGCGAGCGGCTGCGTCGGGTGCGGCACCTGCTGGACGGCGACGAGGTGTTCCTGGCCAACTACGGCGACGTGCTCACCGACGCCCCGATGGACCGGATCGTCGACGACTTCCTGGCCTCCGACAACGTGGCCAGCCTGTTGGCCGTGCCGCCCCAGGCCTCGTTCCACGTGGTCGGGGTCGACGAAGCATCGCAGGTCGACGAGATCACCCAGGTGGCCACCCTTCCGCTGTGGATCAACGGCGGCTATTTCGTTCTGCGCCAGGGGGTCTTCGACGTGCTCGGCCCGGACGAGGACCTGGTCGAGGACGCCTTCGGCCGGCTCGCCCGGCAGGGCAGGCTGGCCGCGGTGCGGCACGACGGGTTCTGGGCGCCGATGGACACCCTCAAGGAGCGCAGCGCGCTCGAGGAGCTCGAGCGCAGCGGCAAAGCTCCGTGGAAGCTCTGGGCCCGACCCTTCGGGAACGGCCGCCCTGCCCTGGAGCGGGTGTAATGCTCGCCCTGACCTTCGACGAGCGACCGCGAGGTGTGCTGGCCCTCGGTGCCCACCCGGACGACATCGAGATCGGTTGCGGGGGAACGTTGTTGCAGTTGGCGGCCCGGTG
>CAYYCE010000480.1:0-3146 GCA_964469635.1 uncultured Kineosporiaceae bacterium | reverse complement strand
GACGGGTTCGGCGAGCAGCCCGACGCCGGCCACGACGGCCACCACCGGATTGGCGAAGGTGATCACCGTGGTCCGCGCCGGGCCCACCTCGGCCACCAGGGCGAAGAAGACGAGGAAGCCGACTGCACTGCACACCACACCCAACAGGACGACGGCCAGCCAGGCCGATCCCGACACGTCGGCGAACCGCCGCGGCCGCGTGATCCAGGCGAACGGGACATAGCCGATCCCCGCCAGGACGAGGGCCATGGCGCTCACCCCCACGCTGGATGCCTCGCCGAGCCGGGTCGCCACGACCATCGGGCCGAGCGAGTAGCCGGCCACGGTCACGGCGACGGCCGCCAGAGCCAGGACGTCACCCCGGCCGATGTCGAACCCCGCGAGCGCGACGACGCCCGCCGCCCCGAGGGCCAACCCGGCCCAGCGCGCCGGATCGATGCGCCGCTCGAGGCCGAGCAGCCGCGCCAGCAGCAACGCCACGAAAGGGATCGAGGCGATCAGCAGGGCGGTGAGCGAGCTGGTCAGCCGCCGTTCGGCATAGCCCAGCATGCCGAACGGCACCGCGATCTCCACGACCGCGAACACCACGATCCAGCGCCGGTGCGGGCGCAGCGACGCCAGCGCGCCCCGATGGGCAGCCAGCGGCAGGAGCAGCGCGGCGGCGAGCAGGGTGCGGGTGCAGACCACCATCGCCGGGGAGAGGTCCCGCACGGCGACCCGGATCAGCAGATACGGGATGCCCCAGATCACGGACAGGGCCGAGAACAACCACCACCCGCGTCGAGACACGCGCCCAGTCTCGCGCACCGGCCGCCGAGCGCAGGCCCGACCCCCGACTCCGTCGATACGGTCTCGAACACAGTGAAACAAATATAATCGGATCTCTGTTTCGCTTTACATTGGCACGCCCGTGTGCTCCCATAGAGGTGCTAAGCCGGACACAGGGGATGAACCCCCGGGAGTGCCCGTCAGACGAACGAAGGAGTTCGGATGTACGCCGAGGAGCGCCAGCAGCGGATCATGGACGAGGCCCGCCGAGCGGGCCGGGTCGAGGTCAGCAGCCTCGCCGACCTGCTCGACGTCACCCCCGAGACCGTCCGCCGCGATCTGACCGCCCTGCAGCGGCGCGGCGCGCTCCGCCGGGTGCACGGCGGCGCCATCCCGGTCGAGCTGCTCGAGGTCGAACCCTCGCTGGCCACGCGCACCACGCGGCTGACCGCCGAGAAGCGCCGAATCGCCGCCCGCGCCCTGGACGAGATCCCCCGTGAGGGCACGGTCCTGCTCGACGCCGGCACCTCGACCCTCGCCATCGCCGAGCTGCTGCCCCCGGACATCGACCTCACCGTGGTGACCAACTCCGTCGCGGCGGCGAGCGTGCTGGTGGGCCACCCCGGCATCTGCCTCTATCTGCTCGGCGGGCGGGTCCGCGGGCGGACCGGCGCCGCCGTCGGGGACTGGGCCACCGGGGCGTTGGCGGGCGTGGTCGTCGACGTGGCGTTCATGGGCACCAACGGCTTCTCGGTGGCACACGGGCTGACCACACCGGACCAGGCGGAGGCCTCCGTCAAACGCGCGATGATCGCCTCCGCCCGCCGCACCGTCGTCGTCGGCGACTCCACCAAGGCCGGCCAGGACCACTTCCACCGGTTCGCCGAGTGCAAGGACGTCGACCAGCTCATCACCGACACCGGACTGGACGACGAGTCGACAGCCCTGCTCCAGGCCGCCGGCCCGGAGGTGACCCGGGCATGACCACCACCCGCGACGCCATCCTCACCCTGACCCCGAACCCCAGTATCGACCGCACCATCGCCGTCGCCACGCTGCACCGGGGCGAGGTCCACCGGGCCACCTCGAGCCGGATCGACCCTGGCGGCAAGGGCATCAACGTCTCCCGGGCCCTGGCGACCCACGGCACGCCGACCGTGGCCGTGCTCCCGCTGGGCGGGGCGGAGGGCCCGGTGATGAAGGCCCTGCTCGACGCCGCGGCGCTGCCGCGCCACCTCGTCCCGGTCTCCGGCACGGTGCGCACCAACGTCGCGGTGGTCGAGCCCGACGGCACCACCACCAAGCTCAACGAGGCCGGCCCCGGGCTGGGCGAGCGCGAGATCGAGGCCCTGCTCGCCGGGACCGAGGCCGCGATCGGGCCCGCCACGGCGTGGCTGGTCTGCTGCGGCTCGCTCCCCCCGGGCGCTCCCGCCGACCTCTACGCCACCCTCGTCTCGCGGGGCCGTGAGCGCGGTGTCCGCGTCGCCGTGGACAGCTCCGGCGCCCCGCTCGCCGCGGCCGTGGCCGCCCGGCCCCACTTGATCAAGCCCAACCACGAGGAGCTCGCCGAGCTGCTCGGACGGCCGCTGACCACCTTCGGGGAGGTCGTGGACGGCGCCCGCTCGGTCGTGGCCGGCGGGGTGCCGACCGTCGTGGTCAGCCTCGGCGGCGACGGCGCCCTGCTGATCACCGAGGCGTTGACGCTGCACGCCGTGGCCCATCTCGACGACCCCGTCCTGTCCACCGTCGGAGCCGGCGACTGCCTGCTCGCGGGCCTTCTCCACGGCTATGCCGACGGAGCGGACGACCTCGCCGCGCTGGAGGCCGGCGTCCGCTGGGGGGCGGCTGCGGTGCGGCTCCCCGGCAGCCGGGTCCCCGGGCCCGGCGAACTGGGCGGGATCCGCGTCGAGACCACCGTCGAGCCCCCTCGGGACCGCCGGCTCGAGTGACCGTCCCGGCACGGCGCTCAGAAGAACCGCCGCACTACAACTCCCACCGAATTGAGAGGAGCACCATGTCACTCATCACCGCGGAGCAGGTCGTCCTGGACCTCAACGCTCCCGACCGTCAGGCCGCGACCCGCATCCTGGCCGAGACGCTCGTCGCGACCGGTCGCTGCACCGATCTGACGAGGTTCCTGGACGACGTCCGGGCCCGCGAGGCGCAGATGGCCACCGGTCTTCCGGGCGGTATCGGTATCCCGCACGCCAGGAGCGCCGCCATCACCGAGCCCACCCTGGTGTTCGGACGCTCCGCCGCCGGCATCGATTGGGGCGCCGAGGACGGCCCGGCCACCCTGATCTTCCTGATCGCCGCCCCCGACGGCGGCGGCCAGGAACACATGAAGATCCTCGCCGCCCTCGCCCGGCGGCTGATGC
>CAYYCE010000479.1:0-3149 GCA_964469635.1 uncultured Kineosporiaceae bacterium | reverse complement strand
TGGCGGCGGCAGGGATCAAGGTTCCGAAGGCGCCCCCGGTGGACACGGTCGCGCTGCGGGGCGTACCCGCTGCGGAGGTGTATGCCCGGCCGTATACGACGGTGCGGGCGAGCCTGGCGGACGGGAAGGCGTTTGATGCGGCGGTCCGGGCGGGCGGCGCTCGCCTGGTGGACCTGATCGCGTCCGACATGCAGCTGGCGCGCACGCACACGGCCCGGCACGTGTTCTCCCGCACTGGCGGCGTCCGTGGGTACTCGCGGGTCGTGTCCGGTGGCAAAACGTGCGCGATGTGCTACGTGGCGAGCACGCAGGTGTACCACAAGGCGGACCTGATGCCGATTCACCCCGGGTGCTCATGCAACGTGAACCCGATCACGGCGGACAACCCGTGGGACCAGTCCGCGGCCGACGAGCGACTGTCGGCGACACACGCCGCCGTCGAGGACCGGCTCGGAACGTTCGACCCGGGCGCCCGAGCCCCCGACTACCGGAAACTGGTGGTCGTCCGTGAGCACGGCGAGCTCGGCCCCGTCCTGACAGTCAAGGGCCAACACTTCGACGGACCGTCCGTCGCCTAGAACTTCCCCGCACGCAGCGGGGACGCCCGGCAGGGCACCCACACCCGACAGGGAGCGACCACATGCCCGACAACCCCACCACCCCCGAAGCCACTCCGGCCGCGGAGACACCCACCACAGAGCAGCCCAAGCCGGCAGCCCCGACCGAACCCGACACGGGCGGCAAGGACTGGCAGGCCGAAGCCGAGAAGTGGAAGGCGTTCGCGCGGAAGCACGAGGACACAGCGAAGGCGAACGCCGACAAGGCACGCCAGTTCGACGCCCTCGAGGAGTCACAGAAGTCCGAGATGCAGAAGGCCGCCGAACGCACGGCCGCAGCCGAAGCCGAGGCCGCGACCAGCAGGGGCGAGCTCGCAGTGATGCGGGCCGCCGTCAAGTTCGGGCTGTCGGCTGACGACCTGGACCTTCTCGGCACGCATGGCACCCCAGAGGAGATCGAGGCGCGGGCTGAGAAGCTGGCGGCCCGGCTCAAGACGGCCGCGGCGGCGGTCGAGGCTGCCAAGCCACCGATCGACTTCGGCGGCGGCGACAGGGGCAAGGACGTCAACGGTCGACCCGACTACGCATCCCAGATTGCGGCCGCGACTGCGGCACGTAACTTCCCGCTCGCGATCGCGCTGAAGGAACAGCAGCACGCGAACAAGTCCTAGGAGGACACATCATGTCCACGGTCTCCGGTATCGGTACGACCTTCAATCTTCCCAACTACCACGGCGAGCTGTTCGCTCTGACGCCCGCCGACACCCCGCTGCTGTCCGCCTCCGGTGGGCTGTCCGGCGGCGGTTCCGTCACCGGCACGACTGTCGAGTGGCAGACCTACGACCTTCGCGACCCGGAGTCCCGTCCTCGCCTTGAGGGTGCGGACGCGCCGACCGCTGAGGAGCGGGTCCGCGGCGAGGTGTCGAACCGGCTGCAGATCTTCCAGGAGGCCGTGTCGACGTCCTACACGCAGGCGGCCGCTACGGGCCAGTTCTACCAGGCCGCGGCCGGGAACTCGGCTGTCGGCGCCGGCCCGGATGGGCCGATCGGGAACCACTCGTGGCAGGTCATGCAGGCGCTCAAGCAGGTGGCGCGTGACGTCAACTGGTGCTTCTGGAACGGCGTCCGTGTCGACCCGTCGACCAACTCGACGGCGCGCGCGATGGCGGGCCTTCTGTCCGTCGCCACGTCCAACGCGCAGGTGACGGCGCACGCCCTCTACACGGGCGTGTCTGCGGCCACCGACACGATCACCACCACCCACGATCTCGTCGTCAACGACAAGGTGGTGTTCACCTCGGTCGGGGTCGCGACGACGATCGTCCCGAACCGGGCGTACTGGGTGACGGCGATCGGCACGACCGCGACGTTCAAGGTGTCCGCGACCAAGGGCGGCGCGGCCATCGCCATCGGCACCGCGACCGTCGCGTTCTACGGCATCAAGGCCGCCGACGTCCTCACCACGGACACCATCAATGGCCTGCTGCAGTCGGTCTTCGACAATGGCGGCATCACCGAGCAGGGCACCGCGACCCTGTTCGTCCCGTCCGGCCAGAAGCGCATGATCTCGAAGGCGTACGCCACGAGCGGGGTCGACGCGCAGATGCTCGGCGGAACCCGCAACGTCGGCGGCGTCTCGGTGGACACCATCATCACCGACTTCGGCACCCTCAACGTGGCCATCGACCGGGCGCTCCCTGCGGACGCGTTGGCCGTCGTGTCGCTTGAGCAGATCCGGCCCGTGTTCCTCAACATCCCCGGCAAGGGGGTCCTGTTCGAGGAGGAGCTGGCGAAGACGGGCGCGTCGGACAAGACGCAGATCTACGGCGAGATCGGCCTGGAGTACGGCAACGAGGCCGCGCACGGCGTCATCCGCGGCCTGTTCGCCTGACCTGCATCACCTCTAGCGCGAAGGGAGCGGCTCATGCCCGACTTGGCTGTCCTGACGGACGTCGAGGACTCGATGGGCCGCTCCCTGACCGCTGATGAGAACATGCGGGCGCTGACGCTGATCTCTCTGGCGTCGGCGTATGTGGAGGCCACCACGGGGTACCGGTTCGCGCCGGGCTCCTACACGGTGGGCCGCAGGGTCCGCAATGGCAAGGTGCATCTGCCTGCGACGGTCGCCAGCGTGGAGGCTGTGCGGTGGGTCGACGAGTGGGACGGCACAGTGACGGACGCCACAGGCTGGTCGCTGCACGGGAACACCATCTACGGGCTCGAGGGCCCGCGGCGGAACCGGCCTGTCCACGAGTACCGCCGGGCGTGGACGCTTGAGGTGGACTTCACGGTGACGGCGCCGGTGCCTGTCGTTGTGGCCCGCGTCGTGGCGGGCATCGTGGCGGCGACACTCCTCGGCCCGGCAGTGGGCGCCGCATCGGAGACGGCTGGACCGTTCTCCATCTCCTACGTGAACAGCAGCGGCAAGGTGTGGCTGTCGGCGTCGGACAAGGCCATTCTGGGCCGCTACACGCAGCCTAAGCCTGCCATCGACATGATCGGCTAGGGGGCGTCACGTGTTCCCGTACGGCGAGACTGTCACTGTCGTTCCCGGCCCGACTGGGTTCGACGCCTACGGTGACCCGATCCTGC
>CAYYCE010000478.1:0-3161 GCA_964469635.1 uncultured Kineosporiaceae bacterium | reverse complement strand
ACCGCGACGGCGATCACGGCACCGGGCACGGCGAGGACGGCGGCCGGCAGCAGCGCGCTCGCCAGCATCACCCGGCGCGGGTAGCCGATGGCGAGCAGGGTGCCCAGCTCCCGGCGTTGGGCGTGCACGAGGCGACGCAGGCTCAACCCGATGAGCAGGAACGCCACGACGGCGAAGACGCCGCCGACGACCGGCACGAACAGCGCGAAGCTGTGCAGGTCGGCCTCCGTGAATCTGACGCTGTACTGCTGGTCGCGGGCGGTCAGCCGGGCCACGGGCAGGTCCGCGGCGAGTCCCTGGGCGGTGCTCGGCGAGGGCGCGCCGGACAGGTCGAGGACGAGGTCGTTGGCCTGCCCGGGCACGCCGAGGTCGGCGGCGAGGGCGGTGGCGGGCAGGAACACCACCGCCAGCGACCCCGGCTGCGGGATGAGGTACTCGGGACTGGCGGTGACCAACAGGTACTCCGGTGAACGGGCCAGCCCGCGGACATGGACGGCGACCCGGTGCTCCGCGACGGCGAGTTCCAGGCTGTCGCCGACGCGCAGGCCGGAGCGGTGCGCGTAGTCGGCCTCCACCACGGCGCCGTGCGGGTCGGTGTCGCTGAGTCCGTTCCCGGCGACGACGGCGAGCCGGTTCAGGCGAGCGCCCGCTGCCATGCCGACGACCTCGGCGTCCGTGGCCGCCGAGCCGTGGGACGCGAGACCATCGACGACCAGGCGGGTCTCGGCCACGCGGGCGGCGCCGGAGTCGGCCGCGGCGCGCAGCATCGAGGTGGGGACGGCCCGGCTGAGTCGGATGTCGAGATCGGCCAGCGCCTGATCCGCGTAGAACCCGTCCCGGCTGGCCCGTAGATCGTGCAGGGCCAGGTCGATCCCCCCGGCGGTGCCGATCCCCGCCCCGATCACCAGGATGAGCAGCCACGCGCGGGTCCCCATCGCCACCACGTCGCGCGCGGCCTTGCGGAGCATCAGCGCGGACAGCAGCCCGGTCACGGCGGCCCACCCGTCAACAGGTGGCCGCGTTCGAGTCGCAGGATCCTGTCGGCCAGGGCGCTCACCGCCGGGTTGTGCGTGACCAGCACGACGCCGACCCCGGTGTCCTCCTGCAGGGTCCGCATCAGCTCCATGACCTGGCCGCCGGAGTCCTCGTCGAGGTTGCCGGTCGGCTCGTCCGCCAGCACGAGCTCGGGATCCTTGGCCACGGCCCGGGCGATCGCCACCCGTTGCTGTTCACCCCCGGACAGCTGGGCGGGGAACCTGTCGGCGGCCTCGGCGAGGCCGACCCGGGTGAGCATGCGCCCGGCACGTTCCCGGGCCTGTGAACGCCCGAAACCGGCGACGGCCAGCCCCGCGACGACGTTCTCCTGGGCGGTCAGCGTCGGCAACAGGTTGTAGAACTGGAACACGAACCCGACCGAGTGCGCCCGATACCGGCTCAGTTGGGCGGGGCCGGCGCTCACCAGGTCGAGCCCGCACGAGAGCACCCTCCCGTCGTCGGCGCGGTCCAGCGCGCCGAGGATGTTCAGCAGCGTGGTCTTCCCGCAGCCGGACGGCCCGGTGACGGCGACCATCTCCGCGCGTCCGATCTCCAGGGAGACGCCGTCGAGCACCGCCTGGCTGCGCCCGTCGGAGCGGTAGGCCTTGCCGACCCCTTCCAGCACCACCAGCGACTCAGCCGACATCCCCGCTCCCCCTCGGCCGCGCACCGTTCAGGAACAGGTCGACCACGAGATCGGGGATCTCGTCCAGGGCTGGCCAGCCGCCCGCGGAGCCCCAATGCTGGGACAACGTCATCAGTCCCAAGCCGGTGAACACCAGCGCCAACTCCTCGACCGCGCGACCGTCGCGCACCTCGCCGCGCGCGACCCCCTCCCGCAGGACCTCGGCGACCCGCCCGACGAACGGCGCGGCGGCCATCGCCACCCGGACGTATCGCTGCGGGTCGCCGCTGAACACCTCGCCGATGAGCACCCGGGCGAAAGGCTCGTGCTCGCGCGCCCACGCGACGTCCGCGGCGGCCAGGGCCCGCAGCCGCTCGGCGGTCGATCCCGCCGCGCCCGCGTCGTCCGCCGCGCCCGCGTCGGCCACCGCGCGACGGCAGGCGTCCTCCACCACCGCGGAGAACAGCGCCTCCTTGGAGGGGAAGTAGTTGTAGACGGTGCCCTTCGCCAGCCCTGCCGCCACCGAGATCGCGTTCACATTGGCGCCGTCCAGGCCGTCGCGCGCGAACGCGGCGGCCGCCGACTCCAGCAGCCGGGCGCGCGTCTGCACCCGGGTGTGCTCCGTGACCCGAATCATCGCCCCGCCCCTCGGTATTATGGGTGACTGCCCACCCATAATACTCGAAGTCCTGGCGAAAGGTCACCCGGCCTTGCCGGTGGGCTCCGGCGACGGGACGGTGAACGCCTCCCGGAAGCGCTCCAGGGCGATGTCGGGGTCGCCGCTGGCCCAGCCCTCGAGTCCCACGGTGCCGCGGTAGCCCATCTCGGCGAGGGCCCGGGCGATGGCCGGATAGTTGATCTCGCCGGTGCCCGGCTCGCACCGACCCGGCACGTCGGCGACCTGCACCTCCCCGATCAGCCCGCCGGCGCGGCGCAGCAACTCGATGAGGTTCCCCTCCCCGATCTGGGCGTGGTAGACGTCGAACATCATCCGAAGGTGCGGGCTGTCGACGGCGGCGACGAGCGCGAGCACGTCAGCGGCCGGGCGAAGGGCGTGTGCGGGTGATCGACCTCGAGGTTGAGATTCTCCAGCACGAACCTGACGCCTTCACGCCGGCCCAGTTCGGCGATCCGCTGCAGGGTCTCGCCGGCTTTCAGCCACTCCGCCCCGGTCACCTGCCAGGAGGGCACGACGGGTAGGCCGCGGTTGTCGAGTCCGGTCCCGTGCAGGTTCAGTACGGGACCGCCGAGCCGGTGCGCGACCGGGATGGACTGCTCGGCGGTGCGCAGCAACTCATCGGCGCCCTCGTCATCGGCGAGCCGACCCGAGATGTAGCCGGTCATGGAGGTGAAGGTGGCACCGGTGGCCGCCAGGGCGTCGATGTCCTTGGTTGTCCAGTCCCAGATCTCGACGGCGAATCCGAGGTCGTGGATGCGCCGGACGCGGTCCAGGTGGCGGACGCGACCGTGGTGCTGCCCCTGGATTTCACCAAGATCGTAT
>CAYYCE010000477.1:0-3163 GCA_964469635.1 uncultured Kineosporiaceae bacterium | reverse complement strand
TCCAGCTTGAAGGGGCTGCGCCCGCTGAACCGGCTGCGCAGGCCGAGCGGTACGGCGTCCCTGCGACTCGGATTGCCCTCGAGCGCGGCGATCAGTCCGAACACCTTGAACGTGGAGCCGGCCTGCAGCCCGGCCTGGGTGGCGGCGTTGTAGGAGTCCTTGTCGTCGCCGCCGTAGATCGCCTCGATCGCGCCGTCCCCGGGTTTGACCGAGGCGATCCCGACCTCGGTGCCCGCGGGCCACGTGGTGCGCTCACCGAGCACCTGGTTCACCGACTTGATGCCCTGGGCGACCATCGCCTTGTCGAAGCTGGTCCGGATCAGGTACCCGCCGGTCTCCAGGTTCTCCCGGCTCAGACCCGCCTTGTCCTGGGCCTCCTTGGCCACCATCTCCATCAGGTAGCCCTGCTGTTTGGTGTAGCCGGTTCGGGCCACGGCCTTCTTGACCTCGGGCAGCCCCTCGGCCTTGATCGAGGCGGCCTCGTTCGGGTCGAGCCACTGCATCTCGACCATGGCGTCCAGGACCGCCTGCCAGCGCTCGGTGGCGGCGGCGGCCGACTTCGCGCCGTCCGTCGGGTCGTAGTTCGCCGGACCGTTGATGATGCCCGCCAGGAAGGCGCCCTCGGACACCGTCAGCTTGCTGACGTCC
The DNA here is from genome assembly GCA_964469635.1 of uncultured Kineosporiaceae bacterium. Taxonomy (GTDB): domain Bacteria; phylum Actinomycetota; class Actinomycetes; order Actinomycetales; family Kineosporiaceae; genus JADJPO01. The sequence continues at coordinate 2,515 of CAYYCE010000477.1, read as the reverse complement.
TTGCGGAAGTAGGTGCGGGCGGCCGCCTGGATGCCGTTGACGTCGCGACCCCAGTAGATCTTGTTGAGGTAGTCCTCGAGGATCTGCTCCTTGGGCACCTGTCGGGCAACCTTGAGCGAGATCACGAACTCGCGGGCCTTGCGCTTGATCGAGCGGTCCGAGGTCAGGAAGAAGTTCTTGACGTACTGCTGGGTGATCGTCGAACCACCCTGCAGTTCACCGCCGCGGGCGTCGTTCCACGCCGCCCGGATCAGGCCGCGGGGGGAGACCCCGTTGTTGGTGTAGAAGGTCCGGTCCTCGATGGCCAGGACGGCCTTCTGCACGTGGTCGGGAACCTTCGAGAGCGGGACGACGGTGCGCTGCTCCTTCTTGAACTGGCCGATCTGGGTGCCGTCGGAGTAGAGCACGAGCGAGGTCTGGGGCAGATCCGCCGGCTTGACCGTCGGGATGGGGATGACCGCGTAGGCCACCAGGGCCACCGTGGTCAGGGTGACGATGCCGGTCACCATCAGCCCGAGGATCAGCTTCCAGGAGGGAAGCCAGCGCAGGATGCCGCGGCGGTTGGCGCGCGGGTAGTCGATCAGGCGCTTCCTGCCGCCGGACCCCGGGCGACCACCGCCACCCGGGCCACCGCCGCCACCGCCACCACCGGCGCGACCGGCGGCGGCCACTCCGTCCTGGGGGGGACCGGTGAAGAAGGTCTCGGGGGTCGGCGGCTGGCTCTCGTCGAGGCCGGGCAGCAGCGGGGGCGGGTACCCGGACCGCTCGGGCCCCGACGAGGCCTGCGCCGCGGCGACGGACGGCGGGGCAGCGGCCTGGGCCGAGGGGTCGACCGGGGGGGAGGAGACCGACGGAGCCGACGGGCGGGCCATGTCGTTCCACCACTCGGTCGAACCGCCGCCCGCGGGGTCGGGTCGATGCCTGCCTACCACGTGTCGTCGTTCCTCGGTTCGCTCGCAGTGACGGGGATGCGGGCGCCAGGCTACGCCGACAGCCTGAGAACCACGCGGTGAAGGCCGTCGCACGGGGCCGCCGCACGGTCGACATCAGGCCGTTCGGCCGGTGAATGGGTATGTCGAGGTTGCGCTGCGGGCCCCGTCCACCTACCGTTCGATGTATCGACTCGATACATCCGAGCGATGCAGCGACGGATGGGAGAAGCAGATGGGACGCCGGAGCGAGGTGCTCGAACTGGCCGTCCTCGGCGTGCTGCACGAGGCGCCGATGCACGGCTACGAGGTGCGCAAGCTGCTGAACAGCCGGCTCGGCGCCTTCAGGACCCTCTCCTACGGAACCCTCTACCCCGCGCTCAAGGGCCTACTGGCCAAGGGCTGGATCCACGAACTGCCCCAGGACCGGGTCGAGGGCCGGGTGGCGGGAGCCACCCCGGGGCCGCTGGCCACCAAGCGGGCCAGGATCGTGTACGAGATCACGGCCGAGGGCAAGGAGCAGTTCCAGAGACTGGTCGCCGACTCCGGGCCGCAGGCGTGGGAGGACGACGTCTTCGACGTCCACTTCGCCTTCTTCGCCCGCACGGACGCCGTCACCCGGTTGCGCATCCTCGAGGGCCGGCGGATGCGGCTGCAGGAGCGTCGCGAGTCGGCCAGGACGGCGATGGCGCGCACCCGGGAGCGGCGCGACGCCTACACCCTCACCCTGCAGCAGCACGGCCTGGACTCGGTCGAGCGCGAGGTGCGCTGGTTGGAGGAACTGATCGACTCCGAGCGCGCCGGGAACATGACCCACCTGACCGAACCACCCGCCTGACGGCGGATTCCCACCCTCCCCGAGAGCTCACCAGGAGTTCTCCTCCGAGATGAAAGGACCACCATGGGTTCGATCCGCGTCGCCATCGCAGGGGTCGGCAACTGCGCCGCCTCGCTGGTTCAGGGCGTCCACTACTACCGCGACGCCGATCCGGCCGGCACCGTCCCCGGGCTGATGCACGTGCAGTTCGGCGACTACCACGTCCGCGACATCGAGTTCGTCGCGGCGTTCGACGTGGACGGCAAGAAGGTCGGTCTCGACCTGTCCGAGGCCATCGGTGCGTCCGAGAACAACACGATCAAGATCTGCGACGTGCCCCCGACGGGCGTCGCCGTGCAGCGCGGCCACACCCTTGACGGCCTGGGCAAGTATTACCGCGAGACCATCACCGAGTCCGATGAGCGGCCGGTGGACGTCGTCCGGGCGTTGAGCGATGCGCAGGTCGACGTCCTGATCTCCTACCTTCCGGTGGGTTCGGAGGAGGCCGACAAGTTCTACGCCCAGTGCGCGATCGAGGCCGGGGTGGCCTTCGTCAACGCGCTGCCGGTGTTCATCGCCAGCGACCCGGTGTGGGCCAAGAAGTTCGAGGACGCCGGCGTGCCGATCGTCGGCGACGACATCAAGTCGCAGGTGGGCGCCACCATCACCCACCGCGTGATGGCACGGCTGTTCGAGGATCGCGGGGTGGTCCTCGACCGGACCTACCAGCTGAACGTCGGCGGCAACATGGACTTCAAGAACATGCTCG
>CAYYCE010000476.1:0-3172 GCA_964469635.1 uncultured Kineosporiaceae bacterium | reverse complement strand
CCGACCGAGGCCCTCACACCCACCGAGAGGAAGGTCCTCGAGCTGATCGCCGACGGGCTGTCGAACCGCGAGATCGGCGCCCGGCTGGGACTGGCCGAGAAGACGGTGAAGAACCACGTCACAGGGCTGTTGGCCAAGATGGGCTTCCGTCGCCGGACCCAGGCCGCCGCGTGGGTGGCCGGACATCGACAGGGCACCGGCTGGAACGCGGACTAGGTGGCGCTCGCCGTCCTGCTCGCGGCGGCGGGCCTGGTTCTGCTGGCCTACGCCGCCGACCAACTGGTGCTCGGTGCGGCCCGGTTGGCCGCCCGGCTGCGGATCGCCCCGATCGTCGTCGGGGTCGTGGTGATCGGCCTGGGCACCTCCGCCCCCGAGTTCCTGGTCTCCGGTCTGGCCTCGGCGCGTGGGGAGGTCGCCCTCGCCGTCGGCAACATGACCGGGTCCAACGTCATCAACCTGACGCTGGTGCTCGGGATCGCGGCCCTCATCCGCCCGGTGGCGATGGCCGGTTCGGTGCTGCGCCGTGAGGCGCCGCTGATGGTGGTGTGCCTGCTGGCCTTCGCCGTGGCGGTCACGGTCGGCCTGAACCGGTGGTGGGGGGTCGGGCTGGCGCTGGCCATGGTCGTCACCTCCGGGCTGCTCGTCAGGTTCTCGCGCACCGAGGAGCAGACCTTCGCCGCCGAGGTACTCGACGTCGCCGAGTCCGCGCAGCACCGGCTCGGCGCCGAGATCCCGCGAGCGCTGATCGGCCTGGTCGGCGTGCTGGCCGGCGCTCAACTGCTGGTGACCAACGCCGTCGCCATCGCCACCGCGCTCGGGGTCTCGCAGGCGCTGATCGGTTTCACCCTGGTGGCCGGCGGGACGTCGTTGCCGGAACTGGTCACCGTCGTGCAGGCCCAACGCCGGGGCGAGTCCGACCTGCTCGTGGGCAACCTGCTCGGCAGCGACATGTTCAACAGCCTCGGCGGCGGCGCCACGATCGGGCTGTTCGCGCAGGCCGGTTCGGTCCGTCCCGTCGGACCCGACGGCCCGATCGCGTCGACCGTGTTGGTGGTCATGGTGGCCGTCGGGCTGGTCACCTGGTTCGTGGCCGCACGCGGCACGCACATCACCCGCTCCCAGGGCGCGGTGCTGTTGGCCGTCTACGCGGCGAGCGTGCCGCTGCTGCTCTGAGCCGTCACCAGACGACCCGCATCTGTTCGCGCCAGGCGGCCACCCACTCGGTGCGGCCGGTCGCGGTGAACTCCTCGCCACGGTTCCACAGCCCGAGGTAGAGCTGGGCGGCCGTGCCGGTGAGGGTGACGTCGGCGTCGGGGAGCGAATCGCCCGGCAACCGGCTCACGGCGGTGGGCTCCTCGCCGATCCTCAGCGACCACGCGTGGCCGGTGTCGCTCGTTCGGACCTGCACCGTCAGCGGTTGCGCGGAGCGGACCTTCGAGGAGCGTCGGGGAAGGAAGCCGGTCAGCAGCTCGTCGATGCCGTCGGCGGCCAGGTTCGGCCGCAACCAGGTCTGCGCGGCCGTGGGCGGTCGCCCGAGCCGCGCCGCCATCGCATCGACGGCGTGGATCGTGGTCTCGTGGCACTGCCGCCTCGCCCAGGCATCCCGCGGCGGCGGGGCGTCCTTGAGGAAGAAGAACACCTCCAGGTCCGCGGGCGCGCCGCCGAGTGCGTTCAGCAGGTCCACCAGGCCGTCGTCGAGCCAGCCGAGGACGTCGACGGCGGCACGTGCCTCGGCCTCCACCTCTGTGGCGGGGCGGGACTCGGCCCCGGTCACCACGGCGGTGGCCCAGCGGTGGACCATCCCCTGGTGGGCCACGAGGTCGAGGACGGACCAACCGGGGCAGGTGGGGACCGGGGTGTCCAACGCCATGGCGGCGGCGTTGGCCCGCATCACCGAGGCGGCGTCGCCGATGCCCTCGCCGTGCTCGGGGAGGCTGAGGATGGGGGGCGTAGGAGGCACGGGCGGCAGCCTAGTCGGGGTCGGCAGACCCGATCAGCCGCGCGGGGGGACGGACAGTGGAACCCGCCAGTCGAGCACGGTGCCCCCGGGCCCGGGCCCCGGGGCGGCCCCCACGCCGCAGTGCCCGCCGTGCCGCCGGGCCCGTTCGGCGAGGTTGTCCAGGCCGCTGCGGCGGGTGAGCTGCTCGGGAATACCCCGGCCGTCGTCCGACACCTGCACCCGGACCGAGTTCGTGGTGACCGCCAGGCTGACCCGGACCGCGCCCGCGTGGGCGTGCCGGGCCGCGTTCGACAGCCCCTCCCGGACCACGGCGATCACGTCGTCGGTGATCTCCACCGGCACCATCGTGTCCGGGTCATGGTCGTCCTCGACCTCGATCGTCACCTCGGGTTTGAATCCCAGATAGGCGTGGGCGCGGGCCGCCTCGGCGTGGACCCGGTCCGGCAGCGAGGCGTGCTCCTCGGGGTCGCGCAGGGCCCGGATCGTGGCCCGGATCTGACGGATCACCCGGTCGAGGGACTCCAGGGACGTGTCCACGTCGGCCAGCTCGGCCGGATCGAGGCGTCCCCGCAGCCGGGACAGCCGCATCCCCATGGCGAACAGCTCCTGGACCACGAGGTCGTGCAGGTCCCGGGCGATCCGGGCGCGTTCCTCGAGCAGCTCGGCCTCCTCCGCCCGCCGCCTGCCGTCGGCCAGTTGCAGGGCCAGGGCCGCCTGCCCGGCGAAGGTCTGCGCGGTGGTGAGATCCGACTCGGTGAACGGCCGGTCCCCCACGGCACGGGTCACCATGAGCACCCCCATCCGCTCCTCCCCGGCGATCAGCGGCGCGTACAGGGCCGGTCCGAAACGCCGCAGTTCGTCGAGCGCAACGGTGAGCAGGTCATCGACATCATCTACGGGCTTTACAACTTCCATCGGCAGATCCATGTCGGCATGGACGTGCACCCCGCCAACATCGAGCCGAGCTACGCCGGCCACTCGATCGGCCACTGGGAAGGCAACACGCTCGTGGTCGACACGATCGGCTTTACGGCCGGCGTGCTGTCCCCGCCGACACGCAGCAGCGAGCAGATGCATATCGTCGAACGCTTCACGCTCGACACGGACAACTGGTCCCTGAAGCGCGACTATTCGGTGACCGACCCTGTCTATCTGGCGGAGCCCTACGAGAGCTACGACGTCATGTATCTGTCGGACGTACCGTTCGCCGCG